>NZ_JACJPW010000055.1 GCF_014696265.1 Aerosakkonema funiforme FACHB-1375
CCCTAACCCCTAACCCCTAACCCCTAACTTCCTGCTTGACAAATCCGAATACTTGCTGCATCATAGTAGATCGTGAGATAAATAAAGCACAAGCGGAACTGGCGGAATTGGTAGACGCGCATGATTCAGGTTCATGTGGTGCAAGCCTTCCGGGTTCAAGTCCCGGGTTCCGCATACCAATCAAGGAGTTAGGGTCTAGGGAAGAGGGAGAATTTTTCCTAGACCCTTATTTTTTTGACTTTTTTCCATCTTCTCCTCCCCCACTCCCCCGCTCCCCCCTAGCCCCTAGCCCCTCAAATGTTGACCAGCCTTCAAAACCCACTGGTAAAGCAAATTCGCAAACTGCATCAAGCCAAAGAGCGGCACGATCGGCAAGTATTTCTGTTGGAAGGAACGCATCTGCTGTCAGAAGCTTGTGCGGTCAATTATCCCTTGGAGACAGTTTGCTGTACCTCAGCATGGCAGGAACGTTATCCGCAACTTTGGCAAACAGCGACAGAACGGGCTCAAAGGATAGAACTGGTAAGTCCGGAGGTATTAAAAGCTCTAGCCACAACAGTACAACCGGATGGAGTAGTAGCGATCGCACCCCGATCTCAACTCCCAACTCCAGTCACACCGAATCCGGGTTTACTGCTAGCCTTAGAAACAATACAAGACCCAGGCAACCTGGGTACAACAATTCGCACCGCTACTGCCGCCAGTGCTGCCGGACTTTGGGTAAGTAGCGATAGTGTAGATTTGGATCACCCCAAAGTACTCAGAGCTTCCGCAGGACAGTGGTTTCGCCTCCCAATGGCTGTAAGTGGCGATTTAAAAGTACTGGTACAAGCTTGTCAAGCGGGTGGAATGCAAGTGGTAGCCACCGTTCCCAATACCAACTTAACCTACTGGCAACTCGATTTGCGCCTGCCCACTTTGATACTGCTGGGAAACGAAGGCGCGGGACTATCCGCAGATTTGGTAGCCCTGGCAGACAAACAGGTGAAAATACCCCTCAGCCAGGGGGTAGAATCATTGAACGTAGCGATCGCCGCTGCCTTGATTTTGTACGAAGCAGAACGACAGAAAAATTAAAAATTAAAAATTAAACACATTTTTAATTTTTAATTTCTCATCATTCATTTTTTGCCCCTCTGCATAAAATCCTCAATGTCAGCAGCCGCTTGTTCAAGAACATCTAGCTCAATAGGCATTGGACTTGCTTGGCGACGTGAGGGGGAAGCAGCATTAGACACTTCCGGCGTGGATGCCAATGCCTCACCTGCATCCGGTGCCAAGAAATTCTCGAATTCGTCTAAGCTAGCCATAAAGGCTTTAGCAGCCTCGCGACGCTGGTTTTGCTTGTGCCGATCCATAAAATTTCACTCCAAACTAGGGATCGATCGCCCAGGTTACACCTCAGAGAGATCGAACTTCTATTAAATATTCCCAATATTCAGCTAACGATCGCACCATCAGCACAAATTGTTGTCTAAAATACCCAGTCCAGTTGAAAATTAAAAAGGGCGCGTAGCACCAGGAGAAGTTAAGTGAGTCAGGGATTTGATTACGACCTCGTTATCGTAGGAGCCGGTGTGGGCGGACACGGTGCCGCTCTCCATGCGGTCAATTGCGGCTTGAAAACCGCCATCATCGAAGCAGGCCAAATGGGTGGAACCTGCGTAAATCGGGGCTGTATCCCCTCAAAGGCGCTATTGGCAGCTTCCGGTCGCGTGCGAGAATTACGCAATGCCCATCACCTAAAAGCGCTGGGCATAAATGTAGGTAGCGTGGACTTCGATCGAGGCGCAATTGCCACCCACGCGGAAAATATCGTCAGTAAGCTGCGCGGTGACTTGACCAACAGCCTCAAACGTTTGGGCGTGGATACCATCCAAGGCTGGGGCAAGGTGGCAGGGCCGCAAAAAATCGCCGTCGCCACAGACAAAGGCGAAAAAATCATCACAGCTAAAGATATTATTCTCGCTCCTGGCTCGATACCTTGGGTTCCCCCAGGAATTGAAATTGACGGCAAGACAGTCTTTACCAGCGACGATGCCTTGAAGCTGGAATGGTTACCCTCTTGGGTAGCAATCGTGGGTAGCGGCTACATCGGTTTGGAATTTTCGGATATTTATACAGCTTTGGGAAGCGAAATTACCCTGATTGAAGCGCTACCCGAATTAATGCCGGGATTCGATCGCGATATTGCCAAAATAGCGGAAAGAATTCTCATTACTCCCCGCGACATCGAAACAAAAGTGGGAGTATTAGCCAAAAAAGTAACCCCAGGTTCCCCTGTCGTTATCGAACTGGCTGACGCTAAAACCAAAGAAGTTGTCGAAATTTTGGAAGTAGACGCCTGTTTGGTAGCCACAGGTCGCATTCCCTTCACCCAGAATATGGGCTTAGAATCTGTTGGCGTCGAAACAGACAAGCGCGGCTTTATCCCCATCAATGACAAAATGGCAGTTTTGTCCGGTGGCGAAGTCGTACCTAACCTGTGGGCAATCGGCGATGCTACCGGCAAAATGATGCTAGCCCATGCCGCTTCCGCCCAAGGTATTGTAGCTGTGGAAAATATTTGCGGAGGCGATCGCACTCCCGATTATCGCAGCATCCCCGCCGCCGCCTTCACCCACCCGGAAATTAGCTTTGTGGGGATGACGGAAGCAGCAGCTAAGGAATTAGGACAAACAGAAGGTTTTGAGGTGGCTTCCGTAAAAAGTTACTTCAAAGGTAACTCGAAAGCGATCGCGGAAGGAGAAGCCGAAGGTTTGGCAAAAGTAATCTATCGCAAAGATACTGGCGAAGTTTTGGGCGTCCACATCATCGGTCTGCACGCCTCCGACTTGATCCACGAAGCATCGAATGCGATCGCCTCCCGCCAGTCCATCTACAACCTAGCTTATCTCGTTCACGCTCACCCCACCCTGTCCGAAGTCCTCGACGAAGCCTACAAACGAGCCAAAGAAGCCGTTAGGGGCTAGGGATTAGGGGCTAGGGGTTAGGGATTAGGGGTTAGGGATTAGGGGTTAGGGGCCAGGGAAAGTCAATCATTCAAATTTCTCCCTCCTCCCTCTTCCCTTTTCCCTCTTGCCTCTGCCTCTTGCCTCTGCCTCTCCCTCTTTCCCCTAGCCCCTAACCCCTAACCCCTTTTCCCAAATATGCAAATTCGTCGTCGTCGCCCCAATCCCGCAGTTGCCGTTCAAGAATTGCGCTACCAAGTTGCGCTGCCAGATGCCTCACCGAGAAATATTCTGGAGGAAATTGTTTGGCATAAAGAAACTGAAGTAGCGCAAATGCGAGAACGCTTGCCTTTGGCCGATCTCCAGCGTAAAATAGCCGACCTGCCCCCACCCCGCGATTTTGTGGCAGCACTGCGCCAAGGCAAAACTCAACCTGCCTTAATTGCGGAAGTCAAAAAAGCTTCTCCCAGTAAAGGCGTCATTAGGGCAGATTTCGACCCAGTAGCGATCGCTCAAGCTTACCAGCAGGCAGGTGCTAGCTGTATCTCGGTTCTCACTGATACCAAATTTTTTCAAGGTAGCTTTGAAAACCTGCAACGCATCCGTGCTGCTGTAGACTTGCCGTTACTGTGCAAAGAATTTATAATTTACCCCTACCAAATTTATCTAGCCCGGATCAACGGTGCTGATGCCATCCTGCTGATCGCTGCCATACTTTCCGATCGAGACTTAAAATACTTTGTAAAAATCGCCAATGCCTTGAAAATGAAGGCTTTGATCGAGGTGCATACCCTAGAAGAACTCGATCGCGTGTTAGCCTTGGAAGAAGCTACCCTAATTGGCATTAACAATCGCAACTTAGAAAATTTCTCGGTCGATCTACAAACAACCTGCGATATCCTCGCAGCAAGAAACGATCGACTCCAAGAGCGAGGCATCCCGGTCGTGAGCGAATCGGGACTGCATACGCTAGCAGACCTCCGCTTGGTAGCGCAAGCGGGTGCAACTGCGGTGCTGATCGGTGAGTCGCTGGTTAAACAGCCAGATCCTCAAGCTGCGATATTAGAGCTTTTTGCCATTGGGTGAAAAAAAATTAAAAATTAGAAATTATATTTTTAATTTTTAATCGGAAATTAACTTGAGGAAAATTTGCGTTCATGGAGCCAATTCCTATTCCTTCTCCTATCCATTACGAACTGGTACTGCAATTACTAGAACGACAAACAATGTTCGCTGTATCTCAAAAACCAGAACTAAAGGATAAAGTTAACCAACTAATAATTACTTTGCGTAAAGCAGCTGCTCTACAGAAACAAATCGAACAAACTTGCGAACAAGCTCACATCAAAACGGAATACCTCTGGTCGCTCAATCATGTTATTCCCTCTTCAGCTGAATTGCCCTCAACAGCAAAATCAAATTTGAACTCAGCTTCAAATGGCCTGAAGCCACCTCAAGAACAATCGTAATTTTAATTTTAGTTTGCAATTGGAGATGGGATTTTAAATTAAAAATCTGCAATCTAAAGTTAATTTTCTAACAACTACTGGCTCCTGACTATTTTGTATTGACCAAAATGGAAAATAGTTATAAGCCGCCAGATTTATCCGTGAGGTCAATCCAAAATCCAAAATCCAAAATCCAAAATCGAATGACTGCGGCATTATGGACGATAAGCAAATACTGATGATACCCGGCCCTACACCAGTGCCGGAACAGGCATTACTCGCTTTGGCGAAACAGCCGATCGGACATCGCAGCAGCGAGTTTGGCTGTATCTTTGAGGAAGTACTGCAAAACTTGCAATGGCTTCACCAAACTCAGAACGATGTCTTAATGCTTACCGCTAGCGGTACAGGAGCGATGGAAGCCGGAATTATTAACTTTCTCAGTCCGGGCGATCGCGTCTTAGTAGGATGTAATGGTAAATTTGGCGATCGCTGGGCAGACCTTGCTACCACGTACAATTTAAATGTAGAAAAAATTACTGCTGACTGGGGTAAACCTTTAGATCCGGAACAATTTCGCGAAAAGCTGGAAGCCGACACCGAAAAGCAAATTAAAGCTGTCATCGTCACCCACAGCGAAACATCTACGGGTGTCATAAATGACCTGGAAACCATCAATCGCCACGTCAAAACGCACGGCGAAGCTTTAATTATTGTGGACGCCGTAACGAGTTTGGGAACAGTCAATATCCCCGTTGATGAATGGGGTATTGATGTCGTTGTCTCCGCTTCGCAAAAAGGTTATATGATTCCGCCAGGGTTAGGCTTCGTCAGCGTGAGTGAAAAAGCGTGGGAAGCGTACAAAACCGCCAAAATGCCTCGTTTCTATTTAGATTTAGACAAATATCGCCAATTCCAAGCCAAAAACACCACACCCTTCACCCCGCCAATCAACTTGATGATGGCGCTGCAAGTCAGCTTGCAGATGATGAAAAAAGAAGGCTTGGCAAATATTTTCGCTAGGCATCAAAGACTGATGAATGCCACTCGCGCCGCCCTCAAGCAGTTGAATTTACCTTTGTTTGCCCCCGATAATGTTGCCAGTCCCGCAATTACCGCTGTAGCGCCCGTACAAGCGGACACCGAACAAATTCTCAAAATCATGAAAAATCGCTACGACATCGCTCTAGCGGGCGGACAAGACCACCTGAAGGGCAAAATCTTCCGTATCGGTCACTTGGGTTTTGTCACCGATCGCGATATCCTCACTGCGATCGGCTCCCTAGAAGCAACTCTGATCGAACTGGGACAAGACTCCTTGACCCCCGGCGCAGGCGTAGCCGCCGCTGCGAAAGTGTTCGCCCAATCAGAGGCTAGAGCGCCAGTCCAGTAAAAGAGCTTATGTCGCATACATACCGATCTAACGTTCCTGGTCAGCAATTTCCGGGGTCTTTGCAACTCCACAAGCGGCGTTGGTAAATCCGCTGCACCAGAATTGTTACACTGCTGACCACAATCGCAGCTTTAGGCTACCATAATGATACTCGACAACACATAAAAAATATGGTTAAAAATTCCAGAATATAAAATAACTAAACAAAAATAACTAAAGCTCAATTACAGTTGTCCTTTAAGGAAAAGTTCTTTGAGTTTCTCTAAATCAGCAATTGAATAGATTTTAACTCTAGAGTACTTTTCAAATTCTTCCCTAAAGGTCTTTCTCAAAAAATCTCTAACAGTGTATTTGCCAGATTTGTAGATATGTTCCTTAGCAACTTTCTCAAAAACTGAGGTGTAAGATAATCCTAAAACTGTAGTATAAGTTGCTGCTGTTGATCCAGCAATTACTTGACTAGGAGGAAAAATTGAACCTATCAAGTCTAAAGTTGCTGTTGAGAGAAAAGTGAAAAGCGCGGAAGTTGTTAAACCACTGATTGAGCCTAAAAATGCTGCCATATCAGTATAACCATACAAGGCTGCAAGCTTCACACAGAGAGCACTTTGAGCAGTCATTGCTGAAACAGGCGTTGTAAAAGGGATTGGAATGAATGATGCGCTGAAACAAGCAATGGCAGCAGTAAAAACATATCTCCCTGCCACTTTTCTTTTAGCTTCTACATCTGCTTTCTGCATTACAAGCACCGCTTCTGAATACACTTCAGGAAGCAAATCTACTGTTCTGCCGATCAATTCTTTTAAGCCAAAAGGATCGCAAATTGGCTTGCCATTGATTTCAAGAGGGGAGGCTGATGCTTCGATCAAATCGTATGTGTTTTTAAATTTAAAATTATCTATTGTTCTCTTGATTTCATAAATTTCATTTGGCTTTGCGCGATCGCACTGAGAGAGAACTATAATTACAGGAACTTGTTGCTCATACAGTTTATTAATGATATCTCTATCAAAATATTCAAACCTTGCAGATGAAGCATTTACAACATACCAAACTAAATGAATTTGTTCCTCTATACCCTTTCGTCTTAACTCTTCTAAAAATCTTAATGTACTCTCAACAAATTCAGTCTCTTTATTTGACTCGTATCCAGCAGAGTCATACAAAACCACAGGGGATTTCTCATCAGGATCTCTCGGATACCTGACAAATCCCTTACTGACAGGTAAGCCTGCACCGACTTTAGCGACCTCTGCCCCAAATACCGCATTGATAAGCGTACTTTTACCAACACCAATTCTGCCAATTACTGCAATGTTAGGAGATCTTATTTCTTTAACTATTCTTTTGATTTCCTCTTCAAAGTTCGCCATAGTAACCTGCAATACAGTTTAGAAACTATTTTTAAGCCTCATCTCACCGATAACACTTTAGGACACTGAACTCAGAGCGACAACCTTCAAACTACCGTCCTGACCCAAAAATGAAGCATAATAACTATTTATTCAACGTCAAATTTGCTGGATATCACCCCCTATATCGATCTTATCCAGCATTAACCTATGTTGCAACCTACCGCCCGATGAGGCTTCGCCGCTTGCTGGAGGCGGAGCCTTTGCGAAGTATGACAAGGCAGAGTATGGGAAAGATCGCCATCGCCCCTCGCTGTAGGTTGTTACATTCTCGCTTGTAAATCAGTAGGTAACGTCAAACCAAACATGACTCGATCGAGCGCTCTCACCAGGATTGAGGTGGAGAAGCAGTCGTGAGCGTCGGGTTTCATCCTTCAACCTGACCTACAAGATCGAGCGATCGCATATTGGGTGCATGGGCATTGTTCAACTGCGACGTGATGATCTTAAGCAGCACCCTACTCTGTGTACTGCCGTTTGTAAGGAGGCTGTAAACCCAACATAATTTCTTCTCTGGGAACACCCATTTCAACCAAGTGTTTGAGGCATGGTTCAATCTCCTTGGGCAGGCGGTTCGGTGGGTTCATTGAAGCGCTCGATAATTTCGCGAATTTCACTAGCTGTGAAAGTAGTTTCATCGGATTTGGAATAGAGCGTGACAAGCAGAATGCAGATGTTGTCTCGCAATTGATAAATGACTCGATAACCTGAACTTTTGCCTTTTTGAATGTCGCTATTTTTGACGCGGACTTTGAAAACGGTATAGGTCGTGCCAGAAATTCGATCGCCAGGACAGTTACCATTTTCGAGGTCATCGAACAGCGGTTGTAGATCGGACCGGATATTGCGATACCGTTTGGCTAACTTGCGAAGTTGTCCTTGAAAATCGGGGGTAACTAAGATTTGAATGGATGGAGCGTCAGTCATCAATGCCGTCCCAGAGTTCAGAGACGGGCTTCAAGTTGCCTTCTTTGGCTTGTTGTAAGGAGATCCGCAAATGGGCGAGGATGAGTTCATTGGGGTCGTCGTCAGGGTCGCTTGGGGGGGTGAGGATACCTCGATCTACGAGGATTTGATAGAAATCGTCTACATCCATCGCAATGACTTGAGCCGCTTGTTCGATGAGTAAGATTTTTTGCTGGAAGAGCGCGATCGCAACTTCTCGGCGCAGGTCTGATTCTGTGAGGGATAGATTGTCAGGGAGGTCGATGGTAATTTGCATGGTTTTGAATTCACTGAGTTTAATGATTGTTATTTCCCATCTTCGCTGACACCTTCAAGAAAACCGATCGCACCAGGGTTTGAGTAGAAAAGTAGTTATGAGTGTTGGGTTTCATCCTTCAATCTGACCTACAAGAACGAGCGATCGCATTAACTAGAAGTATACAATGCGATCGCCCAACTTCTGGTGCAGCGCTGTTGTTAGGCAGTGACCTTAATAAGGGCGACCATCTTTGTGCGTTAAAGCCCATTCACCATTTGGCAATTGTGTTGCTTTGAGATCGTCATTTGGGTATTCGACCTCATCTCCAAGAGTGCGATCGCCAATTTCAATATAGGTTACATTTTCTTCAGTTCGATTAATCAGTTGATGGGCGATACCTGTACCTGCCTTAAATCCATAGCAGTCACCGGGATGCAAAACGAATTCCTCTTCGTCTAGTACCAGCGTTGGGCTGCCTTCCAATACCAGGATAAATTCATCTTGCTTTGAGTGGCTGTGAGCGAGTGCAGAAATTGCTCCCGGTGAGAGATGGGTTAAATTAACTCCAAAATTAGTCAACCCAAAATACTCACCCAGTTTTCGCTTTTGTCGTCCCTTCACGAGGGAAGCGTAAGGTTCTGGATATATCGTCTTACCGATCGGTGCTGAAATCGATTCTGCTGAAATTGGCGATTGCTTCATAAGCTTACTTAGCTCTATTTTGAGGATGTTGATTGCGCTGGGGCTAGAAACCGGGTTTCTGAGTCGATCGTTCACGCTCAAACTTACCATTTTTCGTAGAAACCCGGTTTCTTTGCGTGATATCCCGATCTTCTACAAATCCACAATGCAGACAAATGTGGGTTCTAGTCGATCGAGATTTCTGTAATTTCCGATCGCAATGGGAGCAATTCTGACTCGTATTATAAGGATGCGATCGCGAAATCAACACATCTGCTTACTGTTCTGCTAGCAGTTTGTAAATCTCGCGTTTTACCTGAACAAGCAGATCGCGTACCCGATTGGTTTGCTCTACATTGCCACTTCGAGCAACTTGGGTGACAGCATCATTCAACTGGGTTAAAGTCTGCCGTAACTCGATCAATTCAGAAGGTTTGGTTTCAGTGAAACTGTCGTGACCTTTTCTTGAATGAGATTGTTGGTTGCGATCGCTCAAGAGTTGTCTGCCACTCTCGGTAATCGTATAAACCCGCTTGCCCTCGACTTCCTCACTGGTCAAATAACCTCCTTCTTCTAGCATCTGAAGCGTTGGATAAACCGAGCCTGGACTGGGGCGACGAAAGCCACCGCGACGGTTTTCTAGCTCTTTCATCAATTCATAACCATGTTGGGGACGCTCTGATAGAAGCCCAAGCAAAATGAATTTGATGTCACCGCGACGGGTACGAGGCTCATCTGGCCACCCGTCACCAGATGAACCTTTGTGTCCATGTCCATGTCCGCGTCCGTGTCGCCCACTCATGAAGACTCGATCGCTAGGGCCTTCTCCTGCCCATGCTGGTACGAGAAAATGGGGATGAAATTGTTTGAACATATTTTTGCTCTTTGTAATTATGAGGTATCGCGATATATCGCTATCTAAAAAGAATCTATCGCGATATATCGGGTTTGTCAATTTCAATAATCAAGGCTTATTGACAATATATAGGGCTAAGGGAAACTGCGGCTCGATCGTGCGATCGACAGACAATCCCTAACTTGATGTACATACATATTTTGTACATTTTGTCAACTATAAATTAGATGCAATTGCCTCACTCCCCCACTCCCCCGCTCTCCCTTTCCCTTTTTTTCTTTTGACTTTTCACAGCCAATTTCCCACCAAAACGTATGGAGCCCAGAAATACGGATTCCTGTAGCTGCGGTTTTGCAAAAGGCTATTTTGGGCGCGGCGAAGCGCTTCAGCTTTGGTAATGCCGGGATTGGCTAACTGGCGATAAAATTCAGTCATCAGGGTGGCAGTAGAACTATCGCTCACTTTCCATAAAGTTGCTAAAGTGCTGCGTGCGCCAGCGCGTACCGCCACCCCAGCTAGTCCCAAAGCGGCGCGTCTATCCCCAGTAGCAGTTTCGCAGGCGCTGAGTACCAGCAATTCGATCGGATCGGATTTACTGGGATCTCTACTACGCAACAACTCATCTAACTGCTTGACATTGATTTCGCCATCCCAAGCGAGAATAAATGTATTTTGGTAATTGGAACTAAATTGACCGTGAGTTGCTAGGTGAACGACAGGAAAAGGAACGGCTTTTACTTCATTCTCCAGCGTTATGCTAGTAAATTCTCGATCCAAAAGTCTTGTAGAACGAACTTCAGCACTAACTTGTTCTAATTCCCTTTTCACACCCGGTAAAGCAGAAAATCCCTGTCTGGATTCGCTCAGTCCACCAGCTAAAGCCCTCAGCCTTTCTCGCGTCAGTCGTTGCGGCTTCAACAATTGTAAACCGGGAGTTAGGGCAATGCTATATTTTTCAATTAAATATTGTTTGCCATCGTAGAGAGCAGACATGGGGATATTTCGCAACGCACCATCCAAAACAAATACCAGCGTTTGTATCCCACTCGCTTTTAATTCTGCCTCAGCAGGTCGAATCAGCCAGTCATAAAGTTGTTGAGACAACTGCAAGCGTTCGTCTTGATTGGAGTGACGAATCCCCAAACTTTGTCTGAGTTGGTTAACGATATTTTCAACTTGTTTCTGGTCAATTTGGGTAGTGTAGTTACGCAATGGTTGCTGGGGCAAACTGAGGATTATTTCTAAGCGATCGGCTAAAATAACTGGATAGATAACTGCCGCTCCCGCGTCGATTTTGTCAATCAATTCTGGTGCTGCATCCAGACAAGCTTCTCGGAAAAAATTATCCAGTTCCGCTAGTTGTAGGGACTCGATAACTTGACGAGCTTGAATTAATCGATTTTGCACTGGGGGTTGAAATTTCTCTCCCTCTTCGGATCTTTGTAACAGCAAATCGACTAGCTCTCGATAAATCGGTTCTACACTATCTCGAAACGAAAATTGCACTTCTGGATTGATTGTGGCTAAATCGCTGCGGAGAGATTGTAAGGTGTTTACTGCTTCAGTATAAGCTGCGATCGCATCCTGTTTTCTGGATTGCAATCTTAGCAATCTTCCTAACTGCCACTGCCATTTATAAGCAATATCCGGCGCATTACTCGCTTGCGCCAAAAGCAAAGCTTGCTCAGTCAAATCTTTGGCGTTATTCAATTGCTTAGTTTGTGCGTACAATCCACCCAGATTGCCAAGAGCAAAAGATTCTACGCGCTTATCGCCGATATTTTTGGCTGACTGAATAGCTGTGGCTAAAATATTGGCAATTTCTTGATTAATTTGTGCTTTGTCAGATGTTAATTCTAAACCACTGCCCGTTAACATCTTCATCAAACTTTCAGACAAATTAATTTGAGCGATAATTTTATTTCGACTTAGAGGTAATTGGGAAATTTCCGATTCAATTTTCGGCCATAACTCCTGAGCTTCTGAGTTTTGCTTTGTCTCCACTAATAAGCTCATTTGATTTATGCGTGCCTGAAGCCGAGTATTTCCAGAATCGGATATAGTTGCCGCTTGTTCGTAATATTCTAAAGCCGCTTTATTTTTCTTCTCAATTTTTTCTGTATCTTCTACATCTTCTGCTAATTCTTCTAATCTTTTCGCCAATGCTCTTTCGGTATTGCCTATGTTGAGTAAAGCGATACTAATATCGGTAGGAGATTGCAAACGTTGGGCGATTGCCAAACTTTGCTGACATAATTCTAGAGATTTAGCTAAATCACCATTGATGCGGAGAGTGTTGGCAAGCGTCAGCAATCCCTTTGCTTTAAGTGGAGAATCTTGTTGATTTTGCAGACGTTTTTCTAAGTCTGCTAATGTTTTAGAAGCGCGACGATAAAAGCCCAAACTTTGCCAAGTCTGAGCAACGTTAATAGTGCTACCTGTAATCCCAATTTCATCACCAGCTTGCGTGTATGCAGATGTCGCTTGTTGCAAGGTAATCAGCGCGTCTTCCGGTTGTCCTAAAGACAATTGTAAGCGACCTTGAGTGTTTAAAGCAATGGCAAGGATGGGGGTTTTTTGGTTGTTGTTATTGGGGACTGTTTGTAGGAGGTTCAGGCTGGATGCGATCGCACTTTTCGCTTTCTCCCATTCTCCTAGTTTCTGATAAGCTAAAGATATAAAGTTTAGTGCTAAAGCTTGACTTATTACATCTTTTTTGGTAACAAAGTTTGCTTCTGCTTGCTGCCATATTCTCAGAGCATCCGCAAACTGTTCTGCCTCGTATAATTGTTTACCTTGTTGCAGTAATTGTCTTGGTTCTGAGGATAGATTGGTTTGACTTATAAGGGTTTGTTTTGATAAAACTGCATCTGGCATAACGCAGTTGACCGAAAGTGCTATTCCTAAGCCTAAAAGTATGGCGAAAAGGGATCTGAATTTAGGTTTATTTGAAAAGTATTTTGGATTTTTTTTTAACCGCAGATGATAACAGATGAACGCAGATGAACGCAGATAAAGAGAAATACAGAGGTTGGTCGCTAAGGAGCTGATTTTTCGGATGGGGTATAAGGATGTGGCAAGTAAAAGTAGAAAAATATTTTTAAGCATATTATTTTTAATGTTTAATGTTTAATTCTACTTGCATTCTGGTGGCGTCAGAGCGGTTCGGTGCGATGTGATTTTAGGTGTTTCTGCTGTGAGAATAACTTCGCCGTTGTCGCCAATTATCCAACCTTGAGCTTCTATAATTTTATTGGGAATTGCAGGTGGGTTTGAAGGTTTGCCATTTCCCGGAATGCGTAAATCTTCCCAAAACAAATCGCCGCTGGAAGGCTCGTCAGGACTGGGGGGCAAACCGCCGCGACCGGTGACAAAAAAGCTACTGCCTCCCTTGTCTGCGGGACAAGCTTGGGCAATCAATCCGGTGGTGTCAACAAACTCAACTGGAGGGATATCGGGAGGGCTAATTTGTACTTCACCTTCTACGCGCAATTCGCCGCTGGGTTTGATGATACTATCGGTAGATTGAAATACTGCCAAACCTAAACCAGGTGGAGGTGCGATCGAAATATTACTTCCTCCTTCCGGATTGACAGCATCAGTCCTGACTTCGCTACCCTCAAGTAAGACTAATGTCTCTGTAGTAATATTGATATTTCCTTCGGCGGTTCCTGCTGCGGAAACGGCAGATATTCTACTTTGAAGGCGGAGTTGAATATCCCGCGATCGCATCTCGATATTTCCCGCTTTACCAGTTGCAGATTCAGCTCGCAATGCAGCTCGATTGTTAATCAGGATCGAGGTAGCTTCTACTAATAGGTTACCTGGATTTCCGGAACCTGTACTGCTGACGATCGCTTCCGCACTATCACTAACTCTCAATCGATCGGCTTGAATATTTAAAGTGCCAGCATCTCCAGTTCCTACAGACAAAGCAGATACTTGTGTAGGATTCGGATCTCCATTCGGATTCCTTCCCAAACCAGTTATTTCTACCTCATCCGTCGCTCGAATAATTAAATTTCCTGCTTTTCCCTGAGTTTCTGAATTCAAAGGTTCTTGAGTCAGAGAAGCAGCCGCCACTCTTGCGCCATTTCTAACGCTCAAGCGTCTCGTGTTAATATTAAGGTTGTTGGCATTTCCTGTCGCTCCATTTTCCACTCTAGCTAACAAACCGCTGGGAAAACTGCCGTCGGGCGATCGACCGCTCAAATCCACTTCTTCTGCATTAACAGTCAAAGTTCCCCCATCCCCACTTCCAAATGTGGAAGCAGATACTTGACCGCCATTTTCAGCAATCAATCTTCCTGTTTGAATAGTTAGAGAACCACCTTTGCCAGATCCCGCAGTTGAGGCAGATACTTGCGCGGGATTGGCATCGCCGTTAGGATTTCTGCCAACTCCAGTTATTTCGATTTTATCGGTGGATTGAATATTTAAGTTACCGGCATTTCCCAATCCTTGAGAAGCTGCTGTTACTCTTGCGCCATTGGTGACGCGCAAACTTTGAGTTTGGATGTTTAACTCGCCGGCATTTCCGGTTGCTTCCGATTCTACTCTAGCCAGCAAACCGCTGGGGAGGCTACCATCGGGAGAGCGATCGCTCAATTCTATTTCATCCGCAGTGACGTTTAAAGTTCCCCCATCGCCGACTGCATAGGTGGAAGCTGCTACCTGACCGCCATTTTGAGCAATCAATCTTCTCGTTTGAACAGTTAAAGAACCGGCTTTACCATTACCTGTAGTTGAGGCAGATATTTGCGCGGGATTGGGAGTACCATTGGGGTTGTTCCCCACTCCAGTTACTTCGACTGTATCGGTGGATTGAATTGTCAAATTTCCGGCATTTCCCAATCCCTGAGAAGCAGTTGCTACTCTTGCGCCATCGGTAACGCGCAAACTTTGAGTTTGAATGTTTAACTCGCCTGCGTTTCCGGTTCCTCCCGATTCCACTCTAGCCAGCAAACCGCTGGGGAGGCTACCATCAGGGGAGCGATCGCTCAATTCTACGCGATCGGCAGTAATCTTCAAAGTTCCCCCATCTCCACTTCCCGATGTAGAAGCTGATATCTGTCCTCCCTGTTGTGCAATCAATCTCCCGGTGACAATCTCCAAGTTACCGGCTTTACCTGCACCAGTTGTCAGAGTCGATATCGCACTCGGCTGGATTACAGTTTGTTCTTGTTGGGGTACTGTTCCCACACCAATTACTTCTATTGCATCGCTAGCGCGAATGGTAATGTTTCCCGCGTTTGCAGGTTTTTCTGTAAGGGAAGAAGCCGCTACACGCGCCCCACCTTCGACGCGCAAGCGTCCGGTCGCAATGGTTATGTTACCACCACCCCCTGTAGCATCCGGTTCGACTCTCGCCTGCAAGGCGCTGGGGGTGCCATCGGCTAATCTGCCAATTACTTCTACAGATTCGGAAGCATTTACTGTTAAGCTACCTCCCAGTTCTCCTCCTTGAGTATTTGCTTTAATTTGAGAACCGTCGGTAAGCCTGATTTGCCTACCTTGCACCTGAATGTTACCACCTCCGGAACCGCTGGCATCGACTGTAGATTTTTGGGATAGTTGAATATCTCCATAATTATTTGTGGCAGTTTGTTGGTTATCGATTAATGACCAATTACCAGTAACGATTGATGCTAAATCGATTTGTCCTCTTTGTGCGGTTAAATTGCCACCGATTAGGCTGATATCGCCGCCGATTAGCGCTAGCGTTCTTTCGGGAGAAACCTGGATTTGAGAATTCTGTACGGTAATTTTTCCGGGATTGCCACCGAATTGCAAGCCGATCGGTATACTGACGGTAAGCAAAGGAGGAGTTTGCGTACCGGAAATGCTAAACTGCGTACCATCGGCAAAGTTGAGCGCGGACGCAGTACTGGCAAAAAACGATCCGCCGATGTTCAATTTGGCATTAAGGCCAAAAATAATACCGTTGGGGTTTAGTAAAAATAAGTTAGCAGTGCCGTTGGCTTGGATTAAGCCATCAATATTAGAGATAGAGTTACTGGTAACGCGGCTAATAATATTTTGAATATCCAGAGTATTGTTAAAAAAAGCCGTACCGCCATTCGGGACGGAAAATTCTTGAAAGCTGTGAAATAAATTGCTTCCAGCTTGGGTTCCTCCCTCGATGAGGCTGGTATTGCCAGAGGGAGTGACGATCGAATTATTGGGGAGAGTGGTATCGGGGACGATTTGTGCTGAGGTTGGTTGGCAATTTACGAGAAAAAATAGAGCCGTCACGAGGCGAAACCAAAATTTAAGATGACCGAAAAAAACAAGTTTCAAGCCTCCCATTTCACGGGAAATAATCAAAAAATTTTGACGAATTTCCAGATCCGTCCGATTATTGCCCAGATCTTCCAAAATCGAAAATCGAAAATCCAAAATCGGGTGACGCATGATGGAGCGGTTTGGCTATCGTGGAGACATTGCGTGCAACGTCTCTACAATAGCGCGAACCAGCTCCCCCGTTCGATCGAATTTGTCCCATCTGCACGCCGAAGCCAGAAACCCGGTTTCTTTGCGTAAGTCCTATTTTTATCACTGACCGAAAACGGGAATTTCCGCAAATTCGCTCAGTTCGGCAGATGCCAATAATTGTTTCCACTCTGCTGTTAACTGTGCGTCGTTGGGGTTGGCGCGGCGCAGTTCGGCTAGAGTTGTCAAAGCGTCGTGCCAAATTTTATATTGACGGTACAATTGGAAGCGATCGCGCGGTGTCGCTTTCTCCAGCTCGTTGGCAATGGGCGATCGCAGTTTTGTTACCCAAATTTTACCGTATACACCAGGCTCCTCGCGAGAGCCGTCAATTTTGGGCGGGCAAACTATGGCCATAGTCCACTGATAAGTTTTGCCACTTTGTAGTTTCGGTGCTGTATCGGGAAGTTGGAAGCTGACAACACCGGGTACTTTGGTAATACTGAAAGTTGTCGAGTAAACTTGTTTATCGTCTTCATCTTGCAAAACAAACTTTGCCGTTTGTGCAGAAGTTTGCGGAATATAGGCGAAGAAAGTGGGACGTTCTGCCACCGTTACTCCCAAGTCAGTGTTTTTCGGTATCAGCGCAGTTAGGGGCGGATTGGGACGTACTTCTCGCCTAGAACAGGTTTCGGGGTTGCGGGTGGCCCCTGATTCTTTTCTGGTGGGCGAACCTATATTGGGTGGAGGGTCATAAGCGGATGTTTCGCCTACTTCCCAACTATTTTGGCTTGACGAAGTGCCTTGAGATTGTGCTGGCGTTGACAGAGGAGTCAGGGTGAGTAACTCCACAGTTAGGGCGAGCGTTAAAGTTGCAAAATGTCGGGAAGACTGTTGCCAAACCATAATATGTAACCTTGTATTGAAATAATAAACACTGGATGCCTAACTTATTCCAGCTATCTATGACTAATACACTTCTAATATCGTTTCCGGTTTTTTTACAGTCAAACAGGTAATATCGTTTGCAATTACTTTATAGTTGCTTTCTATTAAATTCAAAAAAAAGTCACAAATTAAAAGAGCGGGCTCTATATCAGACCCGCTCTCAAAGGTGAGATGGAAAATACAACTCAAGGGGACAAGCCCATGCGATCGTTCCGCACTGGGAGATAATTCTTCTGACATGAAAGCCAGCTCCTTCCTTGGTGATAGGTTAAAACTTAGGTTGTTTCCAACCAGTCATAAATTCGATCTAGTTCTTCCAAGGTTACCAGACCGTACTGCCAAAGAATCATTGGTAAAGGCCCCGGATCGTGTTCCCGGTGCTTCAACGCAATTGAAATAGAAGCAGACGAAATCGCTAATTCTTCTTCTAAGAAGCGAATGAATTGTGAATAAGTTGCAGGTGCCATTCCTACTTTCACCTCCTCTTTAAGACACCATTTTGCGATAGAGAACTTGCTACTTTAATCAGTCGATAGACAGTGTTTCTGCTGTCACTGTACTTTTTTGCCATACCTCTTTTGTCAGATAGGTGCAAAGGCAAAAAGAACGCTTCTAGGTATAATTTCTCAGACAAACTTCGCAGTCAATCCGCGAAGGGAAATCCTAAGTCGAATTTGCGAGAAAATTAAACCCAAAGCTTAGTAGTGCAAGGTTTTTCCCTACCTAAGCAGCGCTTTTTGATGCGCCAATACCCTACTTTAAGCCGATCGGCTTATATCAAGGTTTTATATTTTCTTGTTGATTGTCTCCTACTCCAAGGCCCTAACGACCCTCACCTATAACAAGGGAAGAATTTATAGTTGCACTTATGCCTCACACCTAGACATAGCGGCATTTTTAGAAATATAGCTAAGTTTAAAAAACGCTGCTAGAACTTCAATGCCATGTCTGCACCCAGATAGAAGATAGTTTTTTTATTCAACAAGTAATTCACCTTGACTTTGATGCTACTGGTTCCTGAAGCTAGCACTTCCTATCGGAGTTGCCCGTTTCAGGGACAAGAGCATTGCAAACTTGCTTTTGCCTGGATAGCTTAGCAATTTCTGACAGTAGTTTATCAAGATAGATAAAAATATTAACATTTTTCAGTAACTTTGATAACTTTTTCAAAGTTATGGTTGCGATAAACTGGGATTTACTGAGTTTGGTGGCAAAAACCGAACTTCCACCCGCTGGCCGACTTTGAGCTTGAGTTCCGCAGCACGTCCGCCACGCAGCTCGATCACTCGGTCTATGAGCGTGTTTGGGCCATAAGTCGGACAGGGAGTGCTGGTACAGGGAGGTACATTGAGAGCGATCGCTTTGATAACTCCTTCCCGCAAAAAAACCATATCCAGTGGAATTTTGACATTCTTCATCCAAAAGCTGACGGTTTGCGCGGGCTGAAACTCAAACAGCATTCCCCGGTTATCTGGCAAAGCGGTGCGGTACATCAAACCCATCGCTTGTTGTTCCGGGGTGCGAGTTACTTCCAGCTCGATTACCTCTTCTCCCATCTTAGCTGTAGCTGAAACTGGCAGCATTTGGCTCAAATCTGTCTGCGATTCCTTGCTATCTGTAGGTTGCGACGTTACTTGTTCTGTGACAACCGACTGCTGTGCGGCAGAAGTTGCTGGCCCCAACGGCGAACAACCCATGACCAAAATCAACAGCAGCACTCCCAACCAATTTCTTCGTAAAATCACTTAGCGATCGCTCCTTACTAACTCTTCCCTTCCCTCTTCCCTTTCCTCTTCCCCTAGCCCCTAACCCCTAGCCCCTAACCCCTCCTTTCAAGTTTCTCGCAAAACGTAGCCAACACCTCGCACAGTCTGAATCAAGCGTTTTTCGCCTTCATCTTCTATTTTGAGACGCAAATAACGAATATAAACTTCAATGACATTAGATTCACCCATAAAGTCGTCGCCCCAGACATTTTCGAGAATTTGTTCGCGGGTCAAGACTTCGCGGGGATGTTCCATGAGATACTTGAGCAGCTCGTATTCCTTCATCGTCAGATCGATCGTCCGTCCGTTGCGTAGGGCTCTGCGAGTACCCAGATCCAAAGCCAGGTCGCCAAAGCGTAACTGTTCGGAGCCGTCTTTTTCTGGCTGGAGATAGAAACGCACTAACTTCAAAAACGTTTCCGTTCGGTAAGGCTTGAGAAAATAATCATCCGCTCCTGCTTCCAGACAAGCCACCCGGTCATCGACCGCATCGCGAGCCATCAGCAGCAACACGGGCGATCGATTTCCCGCACGCCTGAGATTTTGACATAAACTCAGCCCGGATTCTCCTGCTAACATTCGGTCTACGACGATCAAATCGGGTTCCAGTTCCTTGGCTCGTAGCAGACCGATTGTGGCATCGTAAGCTATGACAGCTTCGTAACCTGATTCTCTGAGATCGATGCTGACGTTTTGTGCTAGAGTTTCGTCGGTTTCGATCACCAAGACGCGAGGATTTTGGTTGAGGGTAACGTTACTCATATAGGCAGAAGATAGGCGATCGCTGTGGGGCTTGCTCTTATGAGTAATAATACCCGATCGAATATTCGCTTTCATATGTTTTAGGACAATCTAACTGGACAAGACGCATTTAAAACTGTGCGTAAATTCTCGTCTGGTATACCCGCCTGCTGAAGTTGAGGTAACCAAACTGATGTTGGTGTAATCCAAACTTCTTTAGTACCATCAGGAAGGTCTTGTCCTGTCCATACTAGCCCAACGAGCCTGCCTTGACGGTTGAATACTGGCCCTCCCGACGAACCTGGCCCGACGGCATCCGCTTCTCCGTGAGGGAGAATAGCGACGATCGACATAGCAGCGTAGCGATTTTCGACGGGAACGCGAGGATCGGGGTCGATCCGCAACGCGGGTTTGTTATCTTGTACGGTGGCGGTGACTGTTATTGCCGGATAGCGACCGTAAGCATGGCTTTTAATGGTGAGTTGTTCGCCTCGCTCGATCGGTTTACTTTCCAGACAGGGGGGTGAGAGGTCGATGCGATCGAATTGGTGAGTATCTAGTTTCACAACTGCTACTTCCAGGTCGCGGTCTAGAAACAGCAGTTGCTTCATCGGTACGGTGGGACTCAAGGATGAGGGTTGCGGTTGTGATGGCCGAAATGCCTGCCATTGCGTTAGGTTGTAGGGAATACAGCCTTCGGTATTTGTAGCGCTGATTCTGTATGGCTTGCGATCGCGGTTGAGTCGATCGGCATTTGGTGCAACCAAACAAATCCAATCATTAATTCGCGCATTGTCAGTGCGGTTAATCTGATAGCTGAGCAGTTGGTCTTCGGTTTTTACATCGATTCCTTGCAAAATTAGGAGTGCGGCATTAGTGGCTATGTGCCAATTGGTGAGCGCAATTCCCTCTCCGAGATAGACAGCGGAACCGATCGGCTCAAATCTCTTCTGTCCCTGTGGGTTTAAAAGTACAATTCCGACCGCATCTATTTGCTGAGAGGGTAGTTGTGCTTGACAAAGCAATACAAAAAAAAGACTGCAAACTACACTGTATAACAAAACCCACAATCTTTTTTTCATGATGATACTTCCTTATGGTTTTAGATTTTAGGTTCCAGATCCAATCTAAAATCTAAAATCTAAAATTTGGCTAAGGGAGCTCGACAGAAGTAGGTTTGGCAATGTGGGGTAGACCCCAGCCTAATTTTTCTCGCAGAATGCGGAAAAATTCCGGCGGTTGTAAGCGGATGAAGCGGGCCCGGTAGCGCGATCGCTCTACCCGGACGCGATCGCTTGGTAGGATGTAGCACCCGGCATTTCCATCAACTACCATTACCAAGCGTTCCAGATTAACTGGATAAATTGTCACCGGATCGCTGTTAGCGAATACCAATGCGCGGGAAGCCATAGAATGAGGGCAGATCGGCACTAATTGCAAGACCTGTACACCGGGCGTAATCACCGGGCCACCGGCACTGAGAGCGTAGGCTGTCGAACCTGTAGGAGTGGAGAGAATCACCCCATCTGCGGCAATGTCGATCGCTGCGTGCCTGCCTACCTGTATTTCAAAATGGCACATACTGGTGAGCGGTTCTCGGTGAATGACCATTTCGTTGAGGCAAAGCGCCTCCCACAAAACGGTTTCTTCCCGTAACACGCGCACCGTCAGCATGGTTCGCTCTTCAATTTCGTATTCACCGACGAGAATCTTTTCGATCGCTTGCGGCAATTGGTTGACGTAAGTCTCTGTGAGAAACCCCATGTGACCGGTATTGACAGTCAGCAGGGGTATGCCGAGGGGTGCGATCTGACGAAATGCCGCCAGAACTGTGCCGTCTCCGCCTAACACCACTGCAAAGGTGATTTCCTCGTCGAAATCTGGAGGTGTTAGCATTTCGATCGGCGTGTGGCAAATTGGGCCTTCGGGACGCGAGTAGCCCAGAATACCGCCTGCACCAGTCGCCATTAAGACATCCCAACCAGCAGCAGTCAAATCGTTTTTTAACTCTGTAGCAAGGCGACAAGCTACAGGTTTAACGTCGTTGTATATAATCCCAACTTTGGGCACGCAAAGAAGTCCAGCTTCGGATTGAAAGTTGATGTATTGAAAAAGGAGTTGAAAACGAACGTCACTCTAGTTAAGAGGGCTGCTGATGGCTAATGGTTAGGGATGCGTTGCTGTTACGCCACGAACCCGTAACAATAAACCTATCAGCAACTTGGGAAAATTATCTTTGTCTTCATACCGTTCGTTTAAAATCTTAATGCTCTTTTTTTTGATTTCTTTTTAGTTTTAGCTTGTTCATAATCCAATTCTTTCAGCTTCTTCAAAATTCGACTGAAGTAATCTTGGAGGTACGCTTCCAGGGTTGTGGTTTCTTGGGGGTCGAGACCGAATACAGTATATACTTCTTCCATTGAAGCGGTAAGGGGTTTATCCGAGGCCAAAACTTCTGCGAAGGATAGGCGATCGGCTAAATTCCAGCCCCACTGAAAAAACCTGGCGATTTGGCGAGTAGTACGCAATAACCCCAGGGGTAGGCGGGTTACTTTTGCTTCTTTCCCAGACAAGCGTTCGCACAAGTTAATTATTTCATCAGCACCCCACGCTCGTGTGCCTACTACCGGAAAAGTACCTTTTTCCGTTTCGGGAACGGAGAGGGCGCGAACGGCGAACTTAGCCACGTCCTGGGTGTCCATGTAAGCGACAGCAGTAGTTTGGGTTGTTACCCAAATTGCTTGTTTTTCCAAGATGGGAACGGCGTACTGTCCGATTAACCCTTGCATAAAGCCGCAGGGTCGCAGAATAGTATACTTTAAACCGGATTCTGCCAGAAACAGTTCCGTACATCGCTTGATATCCATCAGGGGTACGTCAGGATATTTTTCTGCATCCAGAATCGAAAAGAATATATAACGCTCTATTCCGGCGGCTTTGGCGGCTTGGATCAGGGCTACCTTCCCTTGCCAGTCTACCTGTTTGATGCTCAGGGAATCTGTGGGTCGGGCAGTGGCAGCATCGATAATTGCTGTGACGCCTTCCAATGCAGGCGGTAGGCTTTGAGGATCGCACAAGTCCCCAGACACGAGTTGAGCGCCCCATTCTTTTAAAAAGGCCGCTTTCTTGAAACTGCGGACTAAGCAGCGTACTTCATGTCCCTCATCTAGGGCGCGACGGGCTACCTGTCTTCCTAAGGTGCCTGTGGAACCGACGATTAATAAGCTCATCCAGAAATTTAGTAATGAATCTTAATGTTTCTCTAAGATATTATCAGAATTCAGGGGTTAGAGGTTAGGGGTTAGGGAATAGGGGAGAGGGGATAGGGAATAGGGAATAGATTTATTCTCCCGTTCTCCCGCTCTCCCGCTCTCCCGTTTCTCTTCCCCTAGCCCCTAGCCCCTATTCCCTATTCCCTCTATTTCTCAACTCCTTGGATTTTTAAGAGGACAAAGCCCATCGCTAAACCCACAAGGACGAGGGAGGCGGATAAAATAGCTGCATTGAAAATTTCGCCGCTCATTGGTAAAATGCTCCTTTGCTATGTCGATCGAGTTCGCTGGGATGACGATCGGTCACCTCATACCAGTGTCGTAAAAAATTAGACTGGGGATAAATTATCATTAAGCGCGTCAGACTCGCAAAGGTAGTTTGACGTTTTATGTTAGATACCCAGGTGCAAGGCAGGCAAAATGAAAGCTGGAAAAAATTTGTCTGAGCAAATGTCTGTTAAGCTCAAAGACGATCGTCGGCGTCCCCGCTTGGCTGTCACTCTGGGAGATCCGGCTGGCATTGGGCCGGAGGTGATTCTGAAGGCGCTGGCAGATCCAGAAGTTGTCCAAGATTGCGATATTACGGTGGTGGGCAGTCGATCGCTACTAGAAAAAATTTATCTTAATTTGTCTGATTCGGCTGAATGTAGGCAGATTTTGGCAAATACAGCCGATTTATCGATCCTAAATGTGGATTTGGATGCGGATTTGGGTAAGATTGCCGCTGGAAGTGGTAATGCTGCTAGCGGTGCGGCGAGTTTTGCTTATATGGAAACTGCGATCGCACACACTCTTTCCGGTGAGTTTGACGCTATTGTCACTGGGCCGATCGCTAAATCGGCATGGAAAGCTGCTGGTTACGATTATCCCGGTCAGACAGAACTATTGGCAGAACGGGCTGGCGTGCGGCGGTTCGGGATGTTGTTTGTCGCGCAATCGCCTCACACCGATTGGACTCTTCGCACTCTACTCGTTACCACACATATTCCTCTGCGTCAAGTAGCCGATACTCTGACACCGCAGTTGATGAGTGCGAAACTGGATTTGCTGGTGGAGTGCTTGCGACAAGATTTTGCGATCGCAAAACCGAGAATTGTCATTGCTGGATTAAACCCCCACAGTGGCGAACAGGGACAATTGGGACGGGAAGAACTGGATTGGTTAATTCCCTGGTTGGAGGAAGAACGCAAGAGCAGACCTGAGACAATTCTAGATGGCCCTGTGCCGCCGGATACCATGTGGGTGAAACCGGGTCAAGCTTGGTTTGGCAAAGGGGAAAAAGTACCTGCGGCTGATGGTTATTTAGCTTTGTACCACGATCAAGGATTGATTCCGGTCAAGTTAATGGCATTCGATCGGGCTGTAAATACTACCATCGGTTTGCCATTTATCCGTACTTCCCCGGATCACGGCACGGCGTTTGATATTGCGGGTAAGGGTATTGCCGATGCTACCAGTATGAAAGCAGCATTGCGGTTAGCAGTTGAATTGGCAAATCAGAGGGTAAATGGAAAAGTTTGATCGACAAAAAAGATTAGCTTTGTTTTATACGGATATTACGGATTTCTTATGCTAAACAGTAGGGTGGGTTAGACACGGGCGATCGATTCTCCGAAAAAGCAATAATATAGTGTCCGGTTGCATCGGTAGTACATGAGTGAAGCGAAATATTGTCTGTGGGAATTAGGGGTGAAAATTTTACCGCAGATTAGGCAGATAAACGCAGATAAACGCAGATAAGAACGCGATTTTTTTATGCAACCGATGCTACCGGACATCATATAATTAATTTACGGTGCCGTCACGCATCGCTCGCGCTTATCTGTAACAAATGCAAATGCAAACATTTTTTACTATAAACCTAAAACAGCAAATTTTTATTTCTCTTTTCTTTGCGTACCTTTGCTCCAATAACATACTAAGCGCGTCAGAGCAAATTTCTACCCCTTCTGTAATTCCGCCTGGATTTGATGCAGTTAAAACTACTAAAGGAGTTACGCTTTACCAAAAAAATACAGAATATGTACAAATAGTTGATTTGAGCAAAGGTGCATCTGTTAAATTGCTGAATGGAGATATTACCAATGCTGGTAAAAAGCAAGGTGCTTACGGAGGAGACGACCCGCAAATGCAACGCCAAACTCTCAACCAAGCATGGTTAAATTTAAATTCATCCAATCCAAATGCTTTTTGTATAACTAACGGTCAATTCTTCAGCACTAACAGCCAACCTGCCACAAATTTAGCCTTTCCAGTGAAAGTTAATGGCAAAGTTATCAGCGATGGATATGCGGGAGAAAGTGAATATCCCACAGAAAAGTTAATGTTGGAAATAAATAGCGATCGCGCCGACATAACAACCTTCAACGGCAGAAGCTCTCTTTACTCATCTGCCGCACCAAATTTGATTGTAGGATTGCATGAAAATGCCGATAAATCTATCAACAAAGAAGTTGGTAGGACATTTGTAGGCGTTAAAGATCGCGACTCTAACGGCACTTACGAAACAGTTTTAATTTTTAACTCTACAGCGGCGACTCAAGCACACGCAACTGAGACGCTCAGAAGTTTTGGGGCTGATAAAGTAATCATGTTAGATGGGGGCGGTTCTACACAATTAATTTGTGAGGGAGAAAGTTATATTACATCTCCAAGAACAATTCCCCAAATGCTTGGCGTGGTAAGCGCACCCAAGCCGCACTAATTGCCTTAAAACATCACACCAATCATACCGAAAGGGAGCGGTCATATATGCACATTTTGATTATTGCACTGGGAAGTCGAGGAGATGTTCAACCTTATGTTGCTTTGGGAAAAGGCTTAAAAGAAGCCGGTCATGTCGTGCGATTAATAACATATAAAAACTTTGAAATGCTAGTCAGTTCCTGCGGACTAGAATTTTGGCCTGTCAAGGGTAATGTGCAAGAAATTATCGAAAGCAAAGAAATGCGCGAGCTTTTGGAGAAAGGGAATTTTCTTGCCATTACCTCACGGACAGCAAAAGAAGCTCAACGCACAACTATTAATTTAGCTGAGGAAGGTTTAGCTGCCTGTCAGGGAATAGATCTGCTGATTGCTGGTATTGGAGGACTCTATCTTGCTATCTCCCTGGCAGAGAAACTGGCGCTGCCATTGATTCAAGCTTACGTCGTTCCTTTTACAGCCACAAAAGCTTTTCCCGGTGTTTTATTTCCTCAGTCCCTATCCAAACTGGGAGGTGCTGTGAATCGATTATCTCATCATTTAATTCGACAAATACTATGGCAGGGATTTCGCACAGCCGATAACTTAGCGCGACAGCAGGTGCTGGACTTACCGACAGCCCCGTTTTGGGGGCCATACAATTCTCCTAGTTTGCATAATTCTCCCATTCTCTACGGTTTGAGTTCATCAGTGATACCCAAACCGTCTGATTGGGATGGCAATACTCATGTTACCGGTTATTGGTTTTTAGATTCAGCATCTGATTGGACTCCATCTTCAGCTTTGATGGAGTTTCTGCAAAACGGTTCGCCTCCTGTTTATATTGGGTTTGGCAGTATGAGCAATCGAAAGCCGGAAGAAACTGCCGATCTCGTTTTACAAGCTCTGGCAAGAACTCAACAACGTGCCATATTACTCTCAGGCTGGGATGGTTTGCGTGCAGAAAATTTACCGGATACGGTTTTTATTGTGGATTCTGTACCTCATTCCTGGTTGTTTCCCCGTGTTGCAGCGATCGTACATCATGGCGGTGCTGGTACAACAGCCGCCAGTCTCAGGGCAGGTGTTCCTTCGATTGTGATTCCATTCTTTGGCGATCAGACCTTTTGGGGGCAGCGCGTAGCGGAATTAGGTGTTGGGCCAGCACCGATTCCACGTAAGCTACTAACAGTTGAACGACTTGCACAAGCGATTCAACAGGCGGTGAGCGATCGCACAATGCGTCAACGTGCAGCTAATCTGGGGGCGAAAATCCAAGCTGAAGATGGAATTGCAAATGCAGTTGCTGTCGTGAAGGAAATCGAAAAACGTGGGCTTGTCAATCGATGACCAAACTACACTAAAAGTATTGGGCGGCAAATGGAAAATCTCAATCGATTAGGAGTAATGGGTAACGATCTGTAATTTTCAGCATTTACCCATTACAAATCAGCAATTCTATGCAGTCTGTAGTGCAAGAGTTGGGTAATCGATATATCCCGAAGCGTTTCCACCGTAAAAAGTCGATCGATCGGGCTTGTTTAAAGGTGCATTGAGCGCAAAACGCTCTGGTAAATCTGGATTGGCGATAAATAATCGACCGTAAGCAACTAAATCTGCATCGCCAGCAGCCAAAACAGCATTTCCTTCTTCCCGATCGTAACCGCCTGCTGTCATCAGGGTACCGTTAAAAATGGCACGGAAATATCTGGTGTTTAAATTTGAGACGCGATCTTCAACAGTGATATTTCCATTAATCCTGGGTTCGACAATGTGAAGATAACCGAGGTTAAAGCGGTTGAGGGCAGAAACTACATAGGTGAATAATGCCTCGCGGTTGGAATCGTGCATACTACCGAATGTACCGCTGGGGGAGAGACGCACGCCGACGCGATCGCCACCCCAAACGCTCACAACCGCTTCTGTTACTTCTAATAGCAAACGAGCGCGATTTTCAATCGAACCGCCATATTTGTCTGTGCGTTTGTTTGTACCATCTTGTAAAAATTGATCGAGCAGATAACCATTGGCGCTGTGGATTTCTACGCCGTCAAAACCAGCGGCGAGTGCGTTTTCTGCTGCTTGACGATATTGTTCGACAATTCCGGGAATTTCTGCTGTTTCTAATGCACGTGGCGTTACGAAAGGTTTTGGCCCATCGTGGGTAATTGCTTCGCCTTCGGGTGCGATCGCGCTTGGTGCAACTGGCAGTTCTCCCCCCGGTTGTAGGGATGGGTGAGAAATTCGTCCGACGTGCCAAAGTTGCAAAAAAATGCGTCCCCCATGAGCGTGGACTGCATCTGTTACCAGTCGCCACCCGGCAACTTGTTCTGCTGAATAAATACCTGGAGTGTTGGGATATCCAGCGCCTTCAGGAGAAATTTGAGTTGCTTCGGCAATAATTAAGCCAGCCGAAACTCTTTGTACGTAATAAGTAGCATTTAAAGAAGTTGGAACGTTTCCCGCACCAGCACGCATCCGCGTTAAGGGAGCCATGACAATTCGGTTTGGCAGTTCGTAACGACCGAGTTTAAATGGTGTAAAAAGATTGACGTTCGCGATCATCGATTGCATCTCCATTTGGTAATTTGTTCTGGATGTACGCACGACAGGGAGAGAAAGCCGGTTTCTGCATAATTTTTTAAGTGTTAAACCCAAAATTTTGCTAAGAAACCGGGTTGATTTACTTCATAGGCTATGAACTATGAACTATCATCAATTAGCCATTAGCTATTAAGCTTTTTTCCTGAAGTAGGGCGTTGATTTTGTCGGCAAGCGCTTGCTTTGGAGTTACACCAGTCAGGCGATCGACAACTTGACCATCTTTGAAAAAGAGCAAAGTTGGAATAGCTTGGATGTTGTACTCTTTGGCGGTGCGATCGCACCGATCGACATTCAACTTGCCCACCTTGGCTTGACCTTCAAAATCAGCTGCCAATTCTGCGATCGATGGCCCGATGACTCGACATGGCCCGCACCAAGGAGCCCAGAAATCTACAACAACTGGAACCGCGCTGGCAAGGACTTCGCTCTGAAAATTGTCATCTGTCAGGGTGACGTATTTGGAGTTGTCAGACATGGGTAAAAGCCTCCTTTCCTTGTTTTTTGCAGCGACTCTCCGGTCGTGGAGACGTCCGGATCGATCCAGCCACAGTTCAGTAGTTAAACAACCATTTAACTTTTATGTTAAATGGGTTTTTCCAGAAAGTCAAGTGGTTATTTAAGTATTTAACAAAGTCCCAAACAGACGTAAGATAGAGGTAGGACGATCGAAACCGAACACAAATAACAAGGACAGATCTGAGGCGATCGCAACCTCTCTCATGGCCAAAAATGACATCGAACAACGCGCTAAAATCTTTGCAGCTCTCTCAGATCCGACAAGATTGCGGATCGTGGAGATGCTTGCTGAGCGTGAGGAGATCGCCAGTTCCGAGATAGCCAATCAAGTGGGGATTAGTCTGGCGCTGTTTTGTCACCACTCCAGGACGTTGACCGAGGCGGGGTTACTCCAAACGCGAAAAGATGGCCAAACCAAGTACAATTCGCTCAATCGCGAGCTACTGGTTGATTGCTTGGGTAGTTTGAAAGGACTTGCGGATAATATGCAAGAGGTGGATTTATAAAACAAACCGGGAGCGAATTTCTTTATATGAAGAGATGGGTAAAATTTATAACCATTACTGTATTAGTGGCTTTATTTTTTGCGTGTCAGAAGTTCGAGCCGACAACGAATACTGCAAGTGTGAGTCCAACCCCCACAGTAAAAAATACACCCAGCGTTAATCTTGACGCTCCCCCAAAACCGAGTCCAACGCCACAAGCAAAAGTTCCGAATTCTCAAAAAACAAATAACGCCGAATTGGTTGATATGGAGACTATTAATAGCAACATAGTGCAAGACATCCGTTATGCTACAGAAAATAATTTCACCAAAACAAAACTCTACAAGGTGGCGCGATGCTTGCTGAGGAGGGAAGTAGCGCTAAAACTATCAAAAGTTCAAGAAGATTTGGAGAAACAGGGCTTGGGTTTGAAAGTTTATGATTGTTACAGACCGCTATCAGTACAAAAGCTTATGTGGAAAATCCCGTCAGCGCGTCCTTATGTGGCGAATCCGAGAAGGGGGTCAAAGCACAATCGCGGTGCAGCAGTAGACTTAACGCTGGTCGATCGCAATGGTCAAGAATTAGAAATGCCGACCGAATTCGATAATTTTACACCGCGAGCGCATAGGAAATACAGAGGTGCCAGCGCCCAAGCGATCGAAAATCGTGTTTTGCTGGAACAAGCGATGCAAAAACGAGGGTTTATACCTCTGTCAAAAGAATGGTGGCATTTCGATGCAGTTGGTTGGCAAAAGTACGAAATTCTCGATATACCTTTAGAATCGATTCCAAAGTAATTCGGCTTTTTGTTTGTACTTTCATAATTTGATATTTAGGGAGTAGAAGATCGTGAAAAGGTTTTCTATTTTAATAGCAGCAGTTTCTCTCTTAATTGCACAGTCAGCCAAAGCTAAACCGACTGTTGAAGCAAACAGACAATTTGCATGGGTAGAAGTGCCAGGAACTGCGATTCAGTTATCTACAGCAAATCCATATCTGACACAATTTCCGTGGTACATGAATATCAATCGGTTAGTTCGTGAGGGTGAGACTATAGTTTTTGAAGTAGCTAGTCCGGAAGCTCAATATTACCGACTTCAAGGCAATTGTACAAATCAGCAATTGCTTGTCCAGTTCCAGGGTGAATTTGAGTCGGAAAATAAGATTGTTTACCAAGCTGTCAGCGATTCTTGGCATCCGGCGACTGGTCTGCAAGAAAGGTTGTTAAACTTTGCTTGTAGCAGGAATGGGGGCGCGACACTCTCCCGTTAAGCTGGCGCGATCGATCGTATCCTATGAGACGAATTGTCGGCCCAAAATCTTGAATTTGGCGTGGGATACATCTCAGAGCTTTCCTCCTTTATCCTCCTTTGTACGGTTACAGCCCTTTTCGCCACACAGAAACCCGGTTTCTTAAAGAAACCGGGTTTCTTGGGTTTCTGGGTTACTCCTTAACCCTCTGAAATCTCTGGACGACTTACAGAAAAAGGCAGTTATGTGAAGTTTTGTAAAATTACTTGACGAGTTTATCAGAGGCTTAGTTAAATAGTTTCAGAGGGTAAGAGAGGGTTACGGAACAGCGAAAGTAAATTTCAACTACCTTCACCAACAGCAAATTTATACAGAGAGAAACTGACATGACCACCACCAACTCCATCACCAGCTCGATTAATACTGTCGCAAACTTTGGAAAAATGCTGAAAAAATCCTATATAGTGGGTATTTTGACCGCTACCACCCTGGGGATGCTTCCCCTTGCTGCATTCGCGACCCCTACTTCCGAGCCTTGCTGCCAAAACCGCAGTGGTGGCGATAACGCGGTTGTTCAAACCAACACCCAAGAAGCTAATGTTACCGGTAAGGGCAACTCGGTCAATCAAAATTCCAGTCAGTCAGCAAACATCTCGGCTAGCTCAACAAGCCCAACAAGCACAGTAAGAAGCACCCCGAAAAAGCCGGTTCGCGCTCGTCGCACTGTTGCTCGCCCAGCTCCTTGCAAAACGATTAGCGATGTCAAAATTTAGTGACGACTTGACTTAATTTTGTCAGTCTTATATATAGAGAGGAAGAAAGTACGCTGCGATCGCCCTTCCTAAGCCAAAGCGATTTCTTCCTCTTTCTGTTTACTTAGCCGCACAACAATGGTTGATAGCTAATTAATTTGTCATTAAAATCGGCATCCCAAGGAAATTTGCCTGCTTTGTCAGGCCAGAAACATTGTAAAGCAGAAAAGGTATCTTCTTCACCGTAAAACCAGATAGCAAAACGCAAGTACTCAACACACCAAGCTGATGCCACGCTTTCAAAAATAATCGAGTAGTTTTGGATAAAATCTGAGTAAGGTTGACCCGTCACTATAAGTTTGCCACCTTTCACATAACTGCCGATATCGTTAATAATGTGACCCATCGTTTGATATGGCAATCCAAACATAATAATTTCCGGATGTTGGAACGATTGCCATAAGCCGATCGAATAAGCAAAACCCGGTTTCATGTTATCCGGATCTGCCCCTACCGCCATAACGTGCCAACCAACTCGTTGCACATCTTCAACAATTTTCTTTTTTACTGGATCGTTTATTTTACGCTCTTTCATTTTTAACCACCCTTGTTTAAAGATGCACTCTTAAGTATAACTGGGGGCTAGGGGTTAGGGGTTAGGGGAAGAAGAAGCTTTGGTGTATAATAATATTTTTACTTTCGCCTACGCTATATGTTAGCGACAAATAACAAGATCGTAATCTTCGATACCACCATGCGTGACGGAGAGCTTACGCCTGGTGTAAAAATGAACCTTCAGGAAAAAATTGGCATCGCTCAACTGTTAGAGCAAATGGGCGTAGATGCGATCGAAGTCGGTTATCCTGGCAGGTATGAAAAAGATTTTGAGGAAATATTCGAGATATCGAAAGTAATTAAAACATCGACGATTTGCGGATTGGCAAGCTCAGATAGAGAGGAAATCATAACGGTTGCCCAAGCGCTTGCACCAGCAGCAAAAGCCAGAATTCACACTTACACTAATGTTAACCTGAGCAATCAATCTAGACAAAGTGAAGCGGAAGTCTTGGCAGTCATCAAAGATAGTATTTCCTTGGCGCGTAATTACTGCGATGATGTAGAATGGAGCGCTTTTGATGCCACTAGAAGCGAACTGGATTTTTTGTGTAAATCAATTGAAGTGGCGATAAACAGTGGAGCCACAACTATTAGCATCCCCGACAGTTTGGGTTTGATGTTACCCGAACAATTTGCCCAGTTTCTGGAAAATATATTTAACAAAGTTATTCATATTAACGATGCGATCGTCTCAGTTCACTGTCATGACGATCTGGGTATGGCGGTAGAAAATTCCCTTACCGCTTTAACCTGTGGAGTCAGACAAATTGAATGTGCGATTAACGGTTTGGGAGCGAGAAAAGGTAATGCGGATTTAGAAAAAATTGTGCAGGGTGTTTTAAATGATGGAGAATTTCAAATTGAAATAGACACATCTTTAATTAGCATCGCCTCAGAATTAGTCGCCCAAATCACCGGAATAGAAAAGGAAAAATAGCTAACCCCTAGCCCCTAACCCCTAACCCCTACCTATGAGTCTTTTTTGCCTAGTTCACGGAGCCTTCCAAGGCGCTTGGTCTTGGGATTTGTTAATTCCTTACTTAGAAGCGCAAGGTCACAAAACAGTAGCAATGGATTTGCCAATTGAAGACGCATCGGCAAGTTTATCGCAATTTGCAGATGTAGTAATTCAAGCGCTGCCAAAAACTGATGACGATCTTGTCCTGGTCGGTCACTCAATGGCTGGTACTGTTATTCCCCTTGTTGCAGAAGCGCGTCAAGTGCGTCAATTGGTATTTCTTAGTGCGCTTATTCCATGTCCGGGATTCAGTACAATTGACCAATTTTCCCACAATCTCGATCCCGATAGTCTCAGAGCGTTAAATTACGAACCGAAAGAGCAAAGTAAACTCGCACAATTCAATGATGAACCCGATCTATTTAATCCAGTTTCTGTTGGTAAAGATTTTTCAGATGAAGCAGTATTGATAGAACTTTTCTATCACGATTGCGAACCGGATGTCATGCGCTGGGCGCTCTCAAAAGGACGATCGCAGCGATCGATGGCATATATTTATGATGTCAATCCGCTGAATTCTTTACCAAATGTAGATTATAAATATATTGTTTGTAGGGATGACCGGATAATTTCTCCGGCATGGTCGCGCTACGCTGCACGTAAGCGATTGGGAGTTGATGCGATAGAACTGCCGGGAGGACATTGCCCGCATTTGTCTCGTCCTGCTCAGCTTGCCTCCGTATTAACTAATCCTACCTAAAACTGGTAGCCGATCGATTTATACTCAGATGTTGCACCCTATTCATTTTGCACTGAAGCACGGGGATAAAAATCTTGGGTATAGAACTCCGCAGTTACGTATTTCTGGACAGCTTGCAGCCTCAATACGCCGCTTACTTGGGCACGGTGTCTCAAGGGTTTTTGCCATTACCGGGGGATGCGTCCCTGTGGATTGAGATCTCGCCTGGTATAGAAATTAACCGGATTACCGATGTCGCGTTGAAATCTGCCTCTGTACGTCCGGCGGTGCTAGCTGTGGAAAGGCTTTACGGTCTTCTGGAGATTCATTCTAGCGTGCAAGGCGAGACGCGGGCTGCTGGTAGAGCGATATTGGAGACGATCGGAGTCCGCAGAGAAGAGTGTATCAAACCGCGAGTGATTTCCAGCCAAATTATCCGCAATATTGATTCTTACCAAACACAACTGATCAATCGCGGTCGGCGGGGACAGATGATTTTGACTGGACAAACGCTTTATGTGTTAGAAGTTGAGCCAGCCGCTTACGCACCACTGGCGGCGAACGAAGCAGAGAAAGCGGCTCTGATTAATATATTAGATGTTCATCCGATCGGCAGTTTCGGACGAGTTTACTTGGGTGGTGCAGAACGCGATATTTTGGCGGCTTCCCGTGCGGCGCTGGTAGCAATTGAAAGCGTACCTGGGAAAGAAAATTTTCCCCCAGGACGTAAGGAATAGCTTACCGTTTTATCAGAGAAATGGGTGAAAAACCCCGTCCTTCTAGGACGGCTTTTCTTTCATAACGTAATATTAAGGGTTTTGACATCGTGCCATATATTTGTGGAGTTAAAGCTATCATAAATATATGGTAATGAGGTCGATAAACCATGTTTGTATTCGAGTTTAAATGCCAGGGAAAGCCAGAGCAGTATGCGGCAATCGAGTCAGGCATTCGCACTTCCCAATTCATCAGGAATAAATGCCTGAGATATTGGATGGACAACAAAGGCGTTAATGGCTACGACCTCAATAAATATACTGCCAAACTAGCCAAGGAATTCCCATTTGCAAATAAACTCAACTCGACAGCCAGACAAGCTTCTGCCGAACGTTGCTGGAGTGCGATCGCCAAATTTTTCGAGAACTGCAAGAAAAAAATTCCCGGTAAGAAGGGATTCCCTCGCTTCAAAAAGAACCAACGTTCGGTAGAGTACAAGAAATCCGGATGGTCACTTTCTGAGGATAGAAAAAAGATCGCCTTCACCGACAAGAACAAAATCGGCACGCTTAAACTAATCGGAACTCACGATTTGCACTTCTATCAATTAGAGCAAATTCAAAGAGTCAGATTAATTAAGCGTGCCGATGGTTTTTATTGTCAGTTTTGCATTGCCAGTGACTTAGCCAATGAAGAAGTTAAGCCAACAGGTAAATGTATCGGTATTGATATGGGATTAACCTATTTCTATACTGACAGCAATGGTGAAAAAGTAGATAATTCCAGGCATCTCAGAAAGTCAGAGAAGGCATTAAAGCGATTGCAACGTCGAGTTGACAAAAAGGTTAAGGGTTCCAACAATAGAAGAAAAGCTATTAACCGTTTGGGAAGAAAGCACCTAAAAGTGTCTCGTCAGCGTAAAGACTTTGCGGTGAAGTTAGCAAGGTGCGTAATGAAATATAATGATTTCGTGGCGTTTGAAGACTTGAAGGTGCGGAACATGGTGAAGAATCATCGTTTAGCTAAATCAATTAATGATGCCGGGTGGTTTTTGTTTCGGGAATGGTTGAAATATTTTGCCATTAAGTTTGGCAAGGTTGCGGTTCCCGTTGCATCTCATTACACGAGCCAAGAATGTTCTAATTGCGGCGATAAAGTAAAGAAATCCCTGTCGATAAGAACACACATTTGTAAGTGTGGAACTGTATTAGACAGAGATGAAAATGCCGCGATTAATATTCTATTGAAGGCATTAAAATTGATGGGATATATTTCAAATACCGTAGGGCATACGGAAATCAACGCTTGTGGAGAGACGACTCTCTACCTAAACCTGGAAACAGTGCTTAGGCAAGGTTGCTCGGTGATACAAGAATCCCTATCCCTTTAGGGTGGGGAGTGTCAAACTCTATAAAAGGTTAAGAGGAGATCGATTCTGTATGACAGCTTACACAAATCGCTCGAACTCCGATCGCATGAGACAATGGGCCAACTTAATTGCTATTGTGGCTGCCTTCGGCATCAATATATATAGCAATCTCTTTCCGCCTAACGGACGCACTATTGGTGAAATTTCCAATATCCTGTTCAAGAACGTCCTCATTATTCCCGCTAATTATGCTTTTGCGATTTGGGGATTAATTTATCTAGGTTTAATTAGTTTTGCCATCTATCAATTTCTACCCGCGCAAAGGCAAGACCCTTATCTGCGGCGCATCGGTTATTTTTTAGTAATGGCAAGTTTGGCGCAGATTGTCTGGGTGTTCGTTTTTGAGTACGAATTATTTGCCCGTTCTTTATTGGCGATGTTGGCAATTTTATTGCCCCTGATTGGGATATACTTGGAATTAGGAATTGCGAAAAGAAGGGTGTCGAGAACTCAGAAATGGTTAGTGCAAGTTCCCTTGAGCATTTATTTAGGTTGGATTAGCGTCGCGACAATTGTCAATGTGGCGATCGCACTATATAGTTTAGGTTGGAATGGCGGGGGAATTAGCCCGCAAATCTGGACAGCGATCGTCATGGTTGTGGCGGGTGCGATCGCAGCTACAATTAAGGTGACACGAGATGATTTTGCCTTCCCCCTTGTCATCGTTTGGGCGTTGGTAGCAATTGCCGTGCGTCAAGCTAATCAACTTGCGATCGCTCTGATAGCAGGGATATTGGCATTAGCTTTGGGATTATTGGTTTTGGTGGGTGTGCTGAAACGATCGTCTATTCGGACTAACAATGACTGATTACTCAATTATAACAAAAACGATTATCGAAGAAGCTAAAATTCGCGAAGATGCTCTACCTTTGAAAAATGAAGAGTGTCGATCGCGATTCTTTTTCCACCCGCATCCCACAGAAAAAGTTTTCTTATTTTTCCACGGTTTTACTGCTGCACCTTATCAGTTTGAACCGTTGGGAAAAGCTTTTTTTCAATTGGGTTATAATGTATTAGTTCCTTTGCAACCAGGTCACGGAATCGCGGGAAATTGGAACATTAATAATCCACCTCCTTTACCAGACGATGCGGAAGTTTATCAAATATTTGCGCTCGAATGGTTGCAGGTAACCAAACAATTAGGAAAAGAAGTAATAATTGGCGGCGAATCTAGTGGCGCTACTTTAGCGGCTTGGTTAGCACTCGAACGTCCCCAAGAGATTAGCAAAACTTTACTTTTTGCTGCTTATCTTGGTAGCCACTTGAGAATTATAAATTGGTTTGTGGCCATTCTACCTTTTTATTATGAATGGTTGAATAAAGATAATCCCGGAAGTCATGGTTATGATGGCTTTCTCGTTCCTGCTTTGGCGTTATTTTTACATCTGGGACAAGAAATACTCGATCGCGTGGAAAATACTCCTGCTAGTCCGATGTTAATTATTTCCAGCGAAGACGATAAAGCCGTTAACCTTCACGAACATCAGGATTTATTTAAAGCAGTAGTAAAATATCAGCCGAAATCCTGGTATTACTGCTTTGATAAAGACTTAAATATTCCCCATACAATGATGACCGAAGCGGAAGGAAACAACTACCTAGATTTGCTGATTACCATTTCTAAAGCCTACGTAGAAAGTGAATTAACCTGGGGTGAATTGGATAAAATAGCTCAATTCATGCTCAAAGGTGAAAGTTTTGAGACTGCGGTAGAAAAATTAAATGTCGATCGCCAAGTTTCCCCATATTTGCGCCTGATGATGGAAGCGATCGACAAACAAGCGCTCATCGATTTGCAGTGCTAATTGCGAATAGTTACTAAGGCAAAACTTTGTCCTTTGATTCGACGCAATTCGCTCACTTATGCCAAAAGGCTATATCGGCGAATATCCGGTGTAACCGCAACTAATCCATCCAATTTTTCGATCGCTTTTTGGATATGTTCGGAACCTAGATGTGTATCTAGTAAAGCATCGGATTCCCACTCTTCTACAAATGTAAAATCTGCGGGATCGGCATTGTTTTGGAGTAATTCATATTTAATACAACCCGCTTCCTTTCGGGTTGGTTCTATTATTCCTAGCAAAACAGATTTAAGCTCATCGACTTTTTCCGGTAAAGCAACGAGACGAGCGACAACGCGAATAGTTTGGTTAGCCATGAGATTACCTCACTAATTAGTTTGCTAATATTGAATATTAACTTGACAAGCTACCACCATATAACGGAAAATATATTCTACTAGCTCTATATAGTTACGAGCAGTTTCCGTAGAATTTGCCCAAACGGTGACGCCGTGATCTCTGAGCAGTAATGCTGGTATTTGAGGAGGGTAGATGTAAAAGCGATCGCAAATTTCCGTCGCAATTTTTCCGACATCTAAATGATTGGCAAAAATCGGTATAAAGCAACTGGGATTTTCAGCTTTGATTCCCAATCCTTTTAACATTTCCAAAGGTGGCAAAGGTAAATTATCACCTTCTACAAATCTAGATACTAAATTTGCTTCAATGGAGTGAACGTGGTAACAAGCTTCTGCTTCTAGGAATAACTGATAGATAACTTGATGAATTTCCGTTTCCGCAGAGGGTTTTAAATCGGAGTGCGATCGCTCCAATATTTTACCATCATTTCCCACCCGAATAAAATCGCTGATTTGCAATTCGCCTTTCGATTTTCCACTCGCAGTAATCCAAAAACTGCCATCAGGTAAACGCGCCGAAAGATTCCCCGCCGTCCCTACCATCCAACCTTGTTTGTAGAATTGAGTTGCAGCCGCAATTAGATCGGAACGCGGATCTAATTTTAGACTATTATTAGTAGATAGCACTTGGCGATCGATCCTCATTCGATGTTAGATTTTGAGTTGAATTTCCACAATTTTGCTAAGTAATTCTGGACATCAAAAAAATCATGCCAAGGGATATAAGATTTTTGATGTTCGTCGAGATATTTGGCTAGGCGATCGCGTGCAAAAACAACAGGTGCGTGCAGTGCCATGTTAAGATCGGTGAGGGAGTCACCAATTGCGATCGCATTTTCCACCCCATATTCTTCAATCACCTGCACCTTAGCAATTAATTCCGTTTCGCCCTCATATTTAGATATCACCTTTAGATATTCACCACTGGTATCTAAATCGACAGCATGGATATTATACACCCGATTTACTAAATCCCCAAGCACAACTTCTACCATTCCGCGCAACCCACCCGAAACCACCACCAAAGGTATGCCTTGGAACTCCAGAAAATCGAGTAATTCTATCAATCCATCGCGAATTGGTTGACCCCTAGTAAATTCGATGATATCCCCATAACGCGCCGACGGAATTGATTCCAGAATTTGCCGCACCCCTTCCCGCAAAGTTAACCTTCTGGCATACATTTCTGGCATCAATTGCGCCGAAACCTCCGGTGCAAACTGCTTTAAAATTGCCTCAAAAGTTTCTTTAACCGTGATAGTACCATCAAAATCACAAAAAACAATTGTTTTCAATTTTCACTCCTGTTTTGAGATCCTGTTTTGAGATCCCCGACTTCTTGAAGAAGTCGGGGATCTGGGCCACAATTTTGGCTTAACTTAACGCCATTCAACTCTAACACCCCTCTCCTGGCTCTTTTAGGGGTAGGGGGAGAGGTTTTTCATCCAACACCAACCTCCTGCCCAAAACGCAATTCTCTACCAGTATATTGAGGAACCCAACCTTCAGTAGAAATAAAATAACGTACCGCTTTAATCCGCCGCGATGAAGTTAAATGAAACCAATGTTCCGTTCCTGCTGGTACATTAATATACTCTTCCTTTTGCACCGTTAATTCTACTTGACTTCCATCCGGTAACACAAAACCAAAAACTCCTTCACCATCAATTACATAGCGCACTTCATCATCTGCGTGAGTGTGGATAGTCGCAAATTTTCCCATCATAGTATTTAGATTTGGGATAGCTGGATGGATTACCAGCAAATCGCGAGATTGATAGCCGTAATTTTGTTTGAGTTGTGCAAAATAGCCATCCAAAGCAGTGAGTACCCGTTCTTTTTCCTCATCGCTGAGGCTATCTTGGGATAGGAGATGATGCAAATTAGGGTTATCTCCCACTTCCCAGCGATCGATCTGGATGTTTAAAGGTGCGAGAATTGGCGCAATATCGTTTAATTGCGTGTAAGTAGTGCCGTTTTCTAGTTGCAGTATTGCCATTGGTTATCTTCCGTATATAGCAAAGGGGTTTGTGCAATGGTTATCAGTGTTATTTTACCGAACAGGATGAGGACGACGCTTAGTTAGTCGGGTAGAAATATTACGCTGGATGCGACGGATACGTTGAGCGATGATTCTGAAGAGACGGTGGACTTTTACCCAGATTGGTGAGTATCTGACTTTTTCTGGATAAACAGGAATCAAATCCCGTCTTTCCTTGCTGAATCGAACTGCTAGCTTTCTAGCGATGGGAAATATGTCATAGCGATAGATATTTATGTGAGGGAATTTAATCAGCTTTTCCAATATTTCTGAAGTGCCAATCTTTCCCAAAGCCTCTGCCGCGTACATTCTGACATAGCTATCTTCATCGTGGAAAGCTTCAATTAATGCCGCTACCGCTTGGGAATTACCAATGTTCCCCAAAGCCTCTGCCGCGTTGCCTCTGACAGAGATATCTTCATCGTGAAGAGCTTCAATTAACGCCGCTACCGCTTGGGGATTACCAATGTTCCCCAAAGCCTCTGCTGCGTAGCTTACGACATGGTTATCTTCATCGTGAAGAGCTTCAATTAATGCCGCTACCGCTTGCGAATTACCAATGTTCCCCAAAGCCCGTGCTGCGTACCTTCTGACAAAACTATCTTCATCGTGGAAAGCTTCAATTAATGCCGCTACCGCTTGCGAATTACCAATGTTCCCCAAAGCCCGTGCCGCGTAGCTTACGACATGGTTATCTTCATCGTGAAGAGCTTCAATTAATGCCGCTACCGCTTGCGAATTACCAATGTTCCCCAAAGCCCGTGCTGCGTACCTTCTGACAAAACTATCTTCATCGTGGAAAGCTTCAATTAATGCCGCTACCGCTTGGGGATAGCTAATGTTCCCCAAAACCCGTGCCGCGATGTGTCCGACATAGCTATCTTCATCGTGGAAAGCTTCAATTAACGCCGCTACCGCTTGAGGATAGCCAATGTTCCCCAAAACCCGTGTCGCGACGTGTCCGACATAGCTATCTTCATCATAGAGAGCTTGAATTAACGCCGCTACCGCTTGGGGATGGCCAATCTTCCCCAAAGCCGTTGCCGCGAAGTTTATGACAAAAGCATTCTTTTTTTCATTGCGGAAAGCTTCAATTAACGCCGCTACCGCTTGGGGATGGCCAATCTTCCCCAAAGCCTCTGCCGCATTGCTTATGACATACATATTTTCATCGTCGAGAGCTTCAATTAACGCCGCTACCGCTTGGGGATTGCCAATGTTCCCCAAAGCCTCTGCCGCCTTCCATCTGACACCCCAGTTTTCATCGTGGAGAGCGGAAATTAACGCCGCTACCGCTTGAGGATTGTCAATCTGCCCCAAAGCCTGTGCCGCTTTGCTTCTAACATCGCGGTTTCCATTGTAATTAAGAGCCTCTTGCAACTTTCGACATATTACTGAATTAGCTTTACCTAAAGCCAAAACAGCCGACTCGATAAAATCAGCATCAGGATAACATTCCCAAAACCTATAAATTCTATCGATTATCTCTACAAACAAAGGATGCTCACTATCTTTACATTCAGCGATACATTTACCCGCCAATAACAACAAGCTACCAAAAATATCATCCTTCTCACCCATAATCGCTTCCACCAAAGGCACGGGTTTTTTCATCAATCCCGCCAGCAAACTCAAAGTTTCATGCCAGTCATATTCCCAAAAATGTGCTTTCGCTAAATCAATCCTCTTTCCCAGCAAATAGGAAGCCGCAAAATACTCCTGAAAAGTCCGGTGCAGAAACAGATACTTATCTCCATCCCTGTCCAGTTTTTGCAAAATGCCATCTTCTTCCGCCAGTTCCTTAATTAACTCAGCCGTCTTCACATCCCGGAAATCTCTTTTCTGACTCTCACGCAGAAAAATATCAATTCTCTCCGATAGTTCCTGCAATGAAAAAATCTCCTTCCCATCGCAGCTAAAATGATAAGCGATATCTTGCAACAATCCGATTTTGGCAATCACCCAACCATCTTCGCACAACTGTCTTTTATTCTCACCCCGCCATTTCTTCAGCATATAATCCACAGCTTGTTGATAAACTTGGCTGCGTCGTGCGGGAAGGTGTAATTCTTTTTCTTGATAAAGACTGCAAAGCAAAGATAACAGCAGGGGATTTTGCGCCAATCCCTGAATTTGCGGTTTATTCCCCAGTTCCCCAATCAATCCCTCAGCCGAAACCGCATCATTATTAATAGCGCTAAAAAACCCGGTTTCTTGACTAACCTGTGAGTTTAGTTGATTTTCGTTGACTGAGAAACCGGGTTTTTGTCCTCCACTGCATAAATCTTGATTAATATATCCCGCCGCATTATTAAACCAAGTTTGAATATACTTTTCCGTTTGCTTTTGGCTAAACGGAACAATTTCAACCTCTTTCGCACCCTCGACAAAAGCGCCACCATAACCGACAATCCGAGAAGTGCAAATAATCCGACAAGGATAATTCCGAGTAAATCGGTTCAGCTTTTCCGCCAACCGATTTCGCTGCGCTTTCGGCACTTCATCCAAAGCATCCAAAAGCAGCAGACATTTGCCATTCGCTAACTTTTCCTTTAATATCTCGTCAATTAATCCCGCAGTTTTGGGATAATCTCGTTGAATAATCCGAGGAATCGCATCAAAAATTTCTGCCTTTGTTTCCGCCAAATCAGATAACCGAATCACCAGCGGAAAAATCGCCTCATCGATATTTCCCAGATTTCCGAAAAGCTTCTCCCTCTCCGCTTTCGCAGTAGTCAGCGCCTCCATTTTCAATAAAGTAGATTTTCCCATACCAGGGTCAGCGAGAACCATAATTTTTTGATGTTCCTTTCTCGCCTTTTCCCAATCAACTTCAACTTGTCGCGATTCATCAAACCCTTTAAAAGCATAAGCGCGTTTAGCTTCCGCCTCCGATTCCAAATATCCCCAAAAACTTTCTACATCATGGCGATATTTCCGTTCCAGCGTCACCTGAATCGGAATATATTGGTTTTGCAAAACAATCTCTTGCGCCGTGTGAAACAACCGAATAAACTTATATTGCTGCTCAATCTCAGCTAAAAAATTAGCAACCGCATTCTTCTGCGGTTCTAATCCCAATCGCTCCAAAATCTCAGTAATATTATCCCAGCGAATCACATAACTTTCATCGCTTTTACTGCACTGAATCACCCCCACCACACCGCCCAATTCTTGTGCAAAAACAGCCCCGCCGCTAGTTCCCGCCTCGACTTTCTCATTTATTCTGTGAGACTTAAAAGTAGACTTTTCCTGCGGTAACTTATTCCAAGCATTATTAGCAGTAATTTCGCGAGAAAGATAGGTATTAATCGTATTAACAGGCGCACTGGGACGGATATTTTTGGCAAAGACATCAATCCCTTCGGGAAAAAACTTCTTTTGTTTCGGCGGAAAACCATAAACCGTTACCGATGTCAATAGATGTTGAGGATTAATAATCGCCACCGCTTTCGCATCCGCAACATCTATTTTTAGTATCGCAATATCAACATCTGGATGAGAAAATTCTTCGCACCATTCCGCCTCGTAAACTTGTCCGCGATACTCTACCTTCAGCAACCCTAACTGATAGATAACATGATGACAAGTAACGAGATAACCATCAGAACGAATTATAAACCCAGAACCGGAAACAGTCTGCCCATCAGAACCAAGGATTTTCACCATCGATTCTCTGAGCATATCAAGATTGTAGTCGCTCATGGTGCAGGTGGCTGGTTAGGTGCGGCTGTTTGCGCTTTCGTAAAATCCCACTCTACTGTTACTTTAACATTCGCCTGCGCCGTTCCTTTCGTCACAAAAGGTACGCCAGTTTCCCCACCCGCCTGGATGCCAAATTCCAAAGTTACTTTGCTGGGTTTTTCCAAGTCTGCCATATTATTTTGGATGGTATCTAGCACCAGTTTGGAGTAACCCCGCACGGTGCTAGCCATCGCGGTTTTAAATCTTTCTGTTCTTTGTTTAATATCATCAATATAGCCAACCGCTTGCAGTTCGTCGCTTTCCTCTTCATCGTATTGGATATAAATTTTTTCTCCATCTGGGCCAAGGATTTCGGTTAGTTTCATAGGTTTATTTAATATTTTAATGTATATATTAATACATTTAAGTTGGGTAATGTCAAGCCCGCCTGGGGTTCAAACCCCAGGCTCATAGCGAAAGTCCACTGAAGTGGACTGAAGAAATAACATATATATCCAGTCGGATTTATCCGACTTTTGCTATTAGCCTGCGAATCAATTCGCAGGCGGTTGATTAGATACGACGCAGATTTTTGTGAGGAATTGTTAAATGCGATCGCTTCTTTTTTGTATAGCATATAAAAATGCGATCGCCTCAGTATCCGTAAAGTGCGATCGCATTCACAAACCAACCCCAAAAGGGCAAATTTTCCAACTTAATTAGAAGATTCCTGTTGCGCTGCTTGTCGCACTTCCTCCACAGACAAACCTAACACCTCAGCAATCTTATTTACAGTTAACCCTGTTGCCAGTAATATCGGTACTGTTTTTAACTTACCTCGGCGTTCTCCTTGTTCTAAACCTTGTTGCAAGCCTTCTTGTAAACCTTTTGAGAGCGGCTATATCCAGTTATATCGAAATGCTAAACGAGAAGGTGTCAGCGTGTGACCCTAATTCTAAGACCTCCCCTTCCATACAACATCTTCAACGCGAATTTGTTTGGGCAACAAACCTAACCGGAAAAAAGTATCTGCAATTCTTTGTTGTTCTTCGATCGCTCGATCTTGAATCGGTTGCGCCCCGTAATAATTCATCTTTGTCATTTTCAGCGCTGTTGCTAATTTCATATTGTTTTTTGCAGCAATAATTTTCGCCGCTTCTGACGGATTATTGGTAGCCCAAATTCCTACCTGTCGCATTTCTTCTATGACAATTTTGACAATATCGTAGCTGCTACTAGCAAAAGAGCGAGTGGAAAAATAAAAGTTTGTATTTTTCGTCAACCCCTCACCATTCGCCAGTAACCGAACTGGCATACTGTCTTCTAAAATTGCCAAAAACGGGTTCCAACCTACCCAAACATCTACTTCTCCCCGCCGGAAAGCTTCCTGTCCTTCTGGTGGAGGCAGATAAACTGCTTGTACGTCCTCAAGTGTCAAGCCTGTTCGCAAGAGAGCCTGTATGAGTAGATAGTGACCTGCTGATGCTTTTGTAGCAGTTATTTTTTTACCTTTAAGGTCAGCTAACGTTTTAATTGGCGAATTGTTTCGTACCAAAATACCCATCATTGTGGGAACGGGTTGCTCGTTGGCAACATACACCAGAGGTACACCGCTTGCTTGTGCAAACAAAGGAGGCACTTCTCCAGCCATCCCCATATCAACTTTTCCTTCTGCCATCGCTGCCATAATCGGTGGCCCAGCGGGAAATTCCACCCACTGTACGGAAAGACCCATCGATGCCAAGCGTTTTTCTAAAGTACCTCTGGCTTTGAGCAGAATCGGTGCGCCGTGCGGTTGATGACCGATTCGCACTACTGTTACTTTCCCAATCCCATCGTCTGAAGAAGCGGCACTAGAATTGCTATTCGTACTGGAATTACAACTTCCCAAAGCTAAACTTAAGGCCAAACTACCAGCAAACAGTAATAGAAATATTGTAGTTAAACGAAGTTTAAAGCAATCCGAAATAGACTTTAAAAGATCTGGCAGTAAGAGTTTCTGTAGCTTAAATAACATATAGTTTCACAAATATCTAGGGCATTTAACTGTTAACAGCAGTTCAATGGGCCATCGACGTTAACTGGATGTTTTAACCTATAAACTAAGATAAGGGAGCCGAGACTATTTATGGATAGTCCAAATAGGAAGGATTTTCGAGAACGGATCTTTTCGATCGCCAACCAATTGCGGTACGGTCTTGTATCAATTGCGATCGCCAGTTTAGCAATAACGGGAGGCGCGTTAATCTATCTTAGCTTCCTCAGCGAGGTGGAACAGTCAAGACTGCTACAGCAAGAGCGATCGCACTCCACCGCCAGCGAAATCGGTACTTATCTGAATGACTTACAGCGTCAATTAAATTACCTAGCGGGATTGCGTGGATTGACAGAGTTTTCTGACCAAACTTTAGCCAGTCTACTGGAAGGACTTGTTAATAGCAACAGTGCCTACGAAATCGTTGGTATTATCAACAATCAAGGCAAAGTTGTCCAAGCTATGTCCCCATACAAACCAATATCTCCATCCGATCCCGTTTTGGTCAAGGTTGCTAAATCTCCCCTATTCTCGCAAACGTTTAAGGAAGGAGAAAATTATCTGGATCGCGTAGAAATTGACCCCAAAACAAACTTACCAGTAACTTGGATAGCCGTTCCGATCCGAAATTGGAAAAATCATGTTGATGGAGTATTATTCGCTCGGATAAATCTTAACTTTTTATCTCTGGTTATGTCTCAAATTAATGTAGATAAAAGTGGTTACGTTTATGTTCTTGATGACCGCTTTAATCTCATTGCTAAAAAGGGAAGTACACCCAATACCTTTAAAATAGAAAACCTTTCCCAACGTCCTTTTATCCAGAATATATCAAAACTATCCTCATCAGCAGCAGATATCGAACAATTTTTAATTTACCGGGGATTGAAGGGCAAAGAAGTTTTGGGATCTGCTACCTTGGTACGTCGAGTGCAATGGACTGTGGTAGTAGAATTGCCAACTGCTGAAGTTTACGCTCCGGTTCGTAGAATGGCAATCGTTATGGGCGGATCTCTTTTTCTCGTAACTGTGGTTGTAGTTAGTTTGGGGTTCGCTTTCTCAAGGTCGGTTGTTTTACCCCTGGAACGCCTGACAGATGTCGCTTCTAAAATTAGTGCCGGAAATCTCGATATCAGAGTGGATATTACCGCCCGCAATGAATTGGGAGTCTTGGCTAATACCTTTAACAAAATGGCCGATCAACTGGCTGATTTTTATCGCGATTTGGAACAAAAAGTAGCCGATCGCACCGGAGAGTTGAGCGAAGCAAACCAAGCCTTAGAACGGGAAATTATCGAACGCAAACTAGCAGAAAAAGAACTTCACGAAGCGCTCTATAACCTCAAACAAACGCAAACTCAACTACTGCAAACTGAAAAGATGTCTAGTTTGGGACAATTAGTGGCAGGTGTAGCTCACGAAATCAACAATCCCGTCAATTTCATTCACGGTAATCTTTTTCATATAAATGAATACAGCGAAACATTAATAGAGCTTTTCCAGCTTTATCAAAAGTTTTATCCACATCCCGATCCAGAGATTCAAGAATACGTGGAAACAGCGGATATACAATATATAATTGAGGATTTACCGAAATTGCTATCTTCCATGAGAGTGGGAACCGATCGCATCCGCAATATCGTTTTAACGTTGCGAAATTTCTCTCGGCTGGACGAAGCGGAAATGAAACAAGTGAAAATTGAAGAAGGCATTGAGAGTACGCTGTTAATTTTACAAAGTCGCTTAAAAAGTAAACCGGGATCTCCGGGAATTGAAGTTATGAAAGAGTACGGTGATTTGCCAGATATCGAGTGCTATTCCGGGCAATTGAATCAGGTATTTATGAATATTATCAGTAATGCGATCGACGCTCTGCAAGAAAAAGACAAAAAGCGCTCGCCAGAGGAAATAAAAAACAGTCCCAGTCAGATTACCATCCGTACCGAAGTTATCGATCGCGATTGGGTAACGATTTGTATAAAAGATAACGGCTCTGGGATAACCGATGATGTAAAATCTAAAATATTCGACCCATTTTTTACCACTAAACCAGTCGGTCAAGGCACAGGTTTAGGATTATCCATCTGCTATCAAATTGTTGTGGATAAACACGGCGGAAATTTGAACTGTTTGTCCCAACCCGGTGAAGGGACAGAGTTTTGGATTGATATCCCCATCAAACAGAGCGCCAATCAGGCTAGTGCAGCACGGCAGCAGTAACCCACCAGATCGAAAGTAGTTGAATGTCTGACGCTCAAAAAACTTTTGAATGAGTGACTTTTGACTTACCGCAGTTCGATCGACTACCTACTTGACAAGAGTATGGGGATCTGATAATAATAAGAGTTTGTGAAACTTTACCACTTTTAATAAACCCTTGGCTAACGTAATAGTGATAGGTGCCCAGTGGGGCGATGAAGGAAAAGGAAAAATAACCGATTTACTGAGTAAATCAGCAGATGTAGTTGTACGTTACCAAGGGGGTGTCAATGCCGGACACACCGTTGTGGTGCAAGGGCAGACCTTCAAGCTGCACCTGATTCCCTCTGGTATTCTATATCCCGATACCGAGTGCATCATCGGTTGCGGCACCGTCATCGACCCCCAGGTACTGATTGAAGAACTCGACCAGCTAGAAAAGCTGGGTATCTCAACGCGCAACCTGCTGATTTCCCAAAGCGCCCACGTCACCATGCCATACCACCGCATGATTGACCGGGCATCGGAAGAGAGGCGCGGAAACCACAAAATCGGCACCACAGGTCGCGGTATCGGCCCGACCTATGCCGACAAATCCGAGCGTACCGGCATCCGTATCTTGGATTTAATGGAACCAAATGCCCTCCGCAAACAGCTGCACTGGACAATTAACTACAAAAACGTCATCCTAGAAAAGCTTTACGACTTGCCGGCCCTCGACCCAGAAGAGGTAATCGAGCATTATTTGCAGTATGCAGAGCGTTTGCGACCTCACGTAGTCGATAGCTCCTTAAAAATCTACGATGCCATTAAGCGGCGGCGCAATATTCTGTTTGAAGGGGCACAAGGAACCCTGCTGGATTTGGATCACGGCACGTATCCCTATGTGACTTCCTCCAACCCGGTGGCCGGTGGAGCTTGCGTGGGCACAGGTGTAGGCCCGACCATGATCGATCGCGTCATCGGCGTCGCCAAAGCATACACCACACGAGTGGGAGAAGGGCCATTTCCCACCGAAGTAGACGGCGATGTGGGAGAATTTTTATGCGATCGCGGTGCGGAATTTGGCACCACCACCGGACGCAAACGCCGTTGCGGTTGGTTTGATGCCGTCATCGGTCGCTACGCCGTCCGCATCAACGGAATGGACTGTCTCGCCATCACCAAACTCGACGTACTCGACGAGTTAGACGAAATCAAAGTCTGCGTTGCCTACGAAATCGACGGTCAACGCTGTGAAGACTTTCCCACCAGTTCCCGCATCTTTGCTAATTGCAAACCCATCTACAAAACCTTACCGGGTTGGAAACAATCCACAGCTGATTGTCGGCAATTGGAAGACTTACCCAAACAAGCGCTGGAGTATCTCAAATACCTCGCCGAATTGATGGAAGTCCCCATTGCGATCGTATCTCTGGGAGCCAGCCGCGACCAAACAATTATTGTGGAAGACCCCATCCACGGGCCCAAACGAGCCCTTTTGCACGCTGACGGCACACCTGTGGCTGTCTGAAATTCGATCGCTAATTGCTACAATCGAAAGTCTTGCCATCCAAAATCTCAAATCGCAAATCCGAACATGGAACTCACAGTTGAATGTCAAAAGCGGCCAGAACAAAGCAAACCCAACTCTCTGCGTCGCAACGGTCAAATTCCTGCCGTTTTATACGGTCACAACGGTGCTGAATCAGTTTCTTTGACAGTAAACGCCAAAACCGTTGAGCAACTGCTCAAAAAAGCCTCCATCAACAACACCCTGATTAATCTGAACGTTACCGACCTACCTTGGAGCGGTCAAACTATCCTGCGGGAAGTGCAATCTCATCCCGCTAAAGGACATATCTACCACGTCAGCTTCTTTTCTGTCGCCGCTCACGGTAACATTGAAGTGAAAGTGCCGCTCCATTTTGTCGGCGAACCAAAAGGTGTCAAGCTAAGAGGCGGGATGTTAGACACTGCGATATCATCACTGCAAGTCAAATGTTTGCCCGAAAGCATCCCAGAAAAAATTGAGGTTGATGTCGCCAATTTGGATATTGGCGATGCAATTCACATCAACGAGTTAACTTTACCCCCAGGCGTCGTTGCCGTTGTAGAAACAAATGAAGTAATTGTCTCTGTACTCGCGCAGCAGGGTGGTGCGGAAGGTGCAGAAGCAGCAGCTGTATGAGCCTCGCTCAACTGATGCTATCAGTTTATTTCTGACCGAACCAGGGTTTCGTCCCTGGTTTTTTATTAAAATTTGTCATTAGACATCTCCAAAAATTCTTGTAGAGTAGGCATCCTGCCTGCTTTTTAGATTCTTTTCTAGAGAAGTCTATTTGTCATTTGTTTTGATTGACAATTTACCTTTTCAGCAATTATCAATTATCATGACCGAAACTACTCTCCCTCCTCTCATTCAGCAAATGTTGCAGCCGGAATTTTATCCTCATCCGGTCACAGAACCAATTAAGCTAATTCAAACGCACGTTTCTTATGTATTGCTTACGGGCGACTATGCCTACAAACTCAAAAAACCAGTTAATTTTGGCTTTTTGAACTTTTCTACTTTAGAACTAAGACAACATTTTTGTAATGAAGAGTTTCGGATGAATAAGCGGGGCGCACCCGAAATTTATCTGGAAGTTTTGCCTATCACTGAGGCAGGCGATCGCTTTCAACTCGGCGGTGCTGGCGAAGCGGTAGAATATACGCTGAAAATGCGCCAATTTCCGCAAGATACTTTATTCCTCAGTTTATTTGAAGCTGGTAAATTAGCTGAGGAAACTATGGCAGATTTGGGACGAATTGTGGCAGATTTCCACGCCCAAACGCCAACGAATGAGTACATTCGCACCTTTGGAGAAGTCGATCGAATTCGACAAGCGATCGACGAAAATTACGACCAAACTGCCAAATATATCGGCGGGCCGCAAACTCAGTCTCAGTATGAGGAAACCAAACACTTTACAGATACTTTCTTTGCATCTCGATTAGAACTATTTGCCAGTCGGATTCAAAATAATTTTATTCGCGAATGTCACGGCGATTTACACCTAAGAAATATCTGTTTGTGGAATGACAAAATTCTGCTATTTGACTGTATTGAATTTAACGAACCTTTCCGCTTTGTCGATGTAATGTACGATGTCGCGTTTGCCGTGATGGATTTGGAAGCAAGGCAACGTCCCGACTTCGGTAATGCCTTTTTGAACACCTATGTGGAAGAAACTGGCGATTGGGAAGGTTTGCAAGTTTTGCCTTTGTACCTAAGCCGTCAAGCTTATGTGCGAGCGAAAGTAACTTCATTTTTGTTGGACGATCCGGGTATTCCCACTGATGAGAAAGAAAAAGCTCTAGAAACAGCATCTCACTACTATAAAATGGCGTGGGAATACACAAAACCGCGCCAAGGTAAATTAATTTTAACGTCCGGTGTATCCGGATCTGGGAAAAGTACGGTGGCGCGACAGTTGGCTCGCAAAATAGGCGCAATTCACCTTCGTTCCGATGCAGTGCGGAAACATTTGGCTGGTGTACCGTTGCGCGATCGCGGCGGCGATGAGTTGTACACTTCAGAAATGACTCACAAAACTTACGGGCGTCTGTTGGAACTGGGAATTATGCTGGCAAGCCAAGGCTTTACCGTAATTTTAGATGCCAAGTACGACCGCGTGGCGTTGCGGAAAGAGGCGATCGAGCGGGCCCAAGCGCACAATCTGCCTCTGCAAATTTTATACTGTACAGCACCAGAGGAAGTATTGCGCGATCGCCTCTCATCCCGTACCGGCGATGTTTCTGACGCTACCGCTAACCTGCTCAGCAGTCAACTAGCCGCTAGCGAAGCATTCACAGACGCCGAACAAGCTTTTGTCAAAACATTAGACACCACCCAAGACTTAGAATCACAATTGAATTCCCTAATCAGTCAATAGCTCATTGTTCATTGCTCAATTTTTCTTGATGCGATAAATTGCCAGCAGAAACACTAATGAGCAATGACCGATGATTATCTCTGAGGGCATTTCCACAGGACTGAAAGCAGCTTTGTTCTTTTTTTTGGGTTTTTTGTTGCTCGGACAGTCACCAGCTTTAAGTTTCCTTTTGGCAATCCTGGGTGGACTATCTGCTGGCTGGATAGCGGCTGGGTGGAAAAACACAGAAACGCCCAGCCTTCCCCAGCAAACGACTCCGGAATCTGCAAAAGAAGGAAACCCTAAGCCAACTAAGACTAATTTAAGGCGCAAAAAAATCAACAAGCGCCACCAACCTCGTCCTAGCTGGTTCTTTTGGAAAAACCCACGCAGAAGTTCCAGACTGTAAATTTAAAATGACAAATGTAATTTCAATCTCAAATCTGAAATCTCAAATCTGAAATCTCAAATCCCGTAATTGCAGATGTTCCTATTTTTATCGAAGCTACTCCCTATTTTCATCTACCCGTTAGGGCTAGCCTGCGGACTGATAATCGTCGCTTTGGTGATGTTGTGGAAACGGCCAAAATGGGCAGGCGTACCGATATTTCTCGCACTCTTCGTGTTGCTGTTGGCAAGCAATACCTGGGTAGCTCGTGGATTAGTACGATCGCTCGAAGGACAGTATATCCCAACGGTCGAACTGCCGTCAGCACCTGCGATCGTCGTTTTGGGAGGTGGTATTCTGCCGAAAAAGCCGCCCCGACCTTGGGTAGAAGTAGCTCAAGAAGGCGATCGCATCCTCTACGGTGCTAAGTTATATCGAGAGGGTAAAGCGCCGATCCTGATTCTCAGCGGCGGTCGCATCGATTGGAAAAACGGCGGGCCACCAGAATCCCAAGATATGGCAGAAATTGCAGAGACAATGGGCGTTCCCAAGTCAGCTATTTTACAAGATCCCACATCCCTCAACACCCACGAAAATGCCGTGAATGTCCGCAAAATCTTGGCAGCTAAAAATATCGAACCCCGTGTCCTCCTAGTTACCTCTGCTTTCCATATGCCGAGATCTCTCGCCATCTTCAAACGTCAGGGAATCGAAGCTATCCCAGCTCCGACTGACTTTCTCGTTGTACAAGAAGACCTCAAGGAGGAAAGCACTTGGCAAGCCACGCTGCTGAATCTCCTGCCGGACAGCACCAGACTGGGAGACACAACCCGCGCTCTCAAAGAATACATTGGTATAGGGATTTATCGTCTCCGAGGTTGGCTCTAGGGGATGCAAGGATTTTGGATTTTGGATTTTAGATTTTGGATTGAAGTTTAATCTGAAATCTGCAATCTCAATTTGCAATTCTTATATCCCGACGCTTTTCCCCTCTTCCCTTTTTGTGTTTTGACTTTTGACTTTTGACTTTCTAGCCCTCAGTCCCTCAGACTCATGTCAGAAGAATTAAGACGAATTATCCCACTGCCGCCGGTGGCAGGCGATGAAATCTTTGCTGCCTACCAAGCGACCAGCGAGTTTTACCAAGAAGTTCGGTATCGTGAAGAATTTGAGCGTTACTGTCAGTGGTACTACACGACAGCACAACGACACCGACAAGAGTTGCAAAAGATGAAGAGAGAGGTCAACATCCTGGGTTGGTTTCGTTGGGGTCGTCGCTAGGATATGACCTCCACCTCGTTTTCGCGGAAGTGACCTTTAAATTTTTTGTCAAACTTAACTAGGACAGGAAGGTTAGCGCTCACAGGTCTACCTTGCCACTCATGAATAATCGCCATAACTTCTCCTTCCAAACCCTTGACATCAAAGGGTTTACTGCGATGTTCGGGATGATGGTAAACAACGACAGACTCTTTAACGCGCACGCGATCGCCAACTTTCATAAACTCTAGCGTTTCCTTTTGGGGCACCTTCAGGTTGCTTCCAGACAACCTTTTTATCTTTGCACAGAACTGTCCCAAAACTTATACTAATTTCTCTCTTCATTAGGGAGATGGAGTGGGGGAGTGGGAGAGGGGGGAGTGGGGGAGTGGGGGAGCGGGGGAGCGGGAGAGCGGGAGAGTGGGGGAGTGA
>NZ_JACJPW010000056.1 GCF_014696265.1 Aerosakkonema funiforme FACHB-1375
AAGCACTCATATTTTTACACCTAGCCTGAATATGAATAAAAATTATATCATGTTATTTCTTGCATAAGCTACTCTATGCAAGTTGGTAAATTATATTGATGGTTCTGCCTTGAGTAAGTTACTTTTTGAAGAATATCAGCCGCTAGCTGCGATCGCTACCACCCCCACCGCAGCTAAACTCCTTTTGCCGCTAACTCAGGCAATCGGTGCAATTCTCTGGGTGCCAGAATCTTTGGGAGGCGGGCAAGATGCCCACCCCACAACAGGAGATGCCCACCCCACAACAGGAGATGCCCACCCCACAACAGGAGATGCCCACCCCACAAGAAAAGTTTATAGTGGTTCGCTGAAAGAACATCTATCTAATATATGGCAGGAAAATCAAGGTTTGATTTTCTGTTTGGCGACTGGTGCGGTTGTGCGATTAATTGCACCTCTGCTGGAGGATAAATCTCGCGACCCGGCGGTGGTAGTTGTTGATGAGGCGGGTAAATTTGTCATCAGTTTATGTAGCGGACATCAAGGCGGTGCTGATAAACTGGCAAATGCAGTAGCACTCCAACTTTCTGCTACACCGATCGTCACAGGTGCATCAGCAGCATTGGGATTACCGGGTATCGATATTTTGGGAGTTCCTTTCGGTTGGCATAAAGGCGAAGGTGATTGGAACAAAGTAGCTGGTGTGATTGCTAGAGGCGAATCAGTACAAGTTTTTCAGGAAGTCGGTTCGACTTTATGGCAATTGCATCTTCCCGAAGGACATCCCTTTGATTTTGAAGGAACGGAGGAACAGAGGAGCGGGGGAGCGGGAGAGCGGGGGAGCGGGGGAATCAGTCCGAAAGCGAGGATTTGGATAAGTTTGACGCAACGGAGATTTTCCCCTGAGTCGGATTTACCGAAAGTGCAGTGGCATCCCAGAGTATTGTGGGTAGGGATAGGTTGTGAAAGAGGAACATCGAAAGAATTAATCGAAACAGCGATCGAACAGGTTTTTCGGGCCAATCATTTAGCGCTTGGTGCGATCGCAGGTATTGCCACAATCGACCTAAAAGCAGATGAACTTGGGTTAAGGGAACTGTATTTTGATCGGAATTGGCCTTTACGTATTTTCCCCGCCCAAGTGTTACGTAGTTTCACTGTCCCCAATCCCTCAGCCGTTGTCGAAGCGGAAGTCGGCACTCCCAGTGTAGCTGAGGCTGCTGCTCTGTGCGCGGCGGGAAGTGAAACTCTGCTGGTTGCCAAACAAGTTTTCCGCTTGGAAGGACAAGCTGGGGCTTGTACTGTAGCGGTTGCACAAGCAGAACAAGAATACACCGGACGTACCGGAAAATTGTTGCTTGTTGGCACTGGGCCAGGACAATTAAACCAAATGACGCCAGCAGCTCAAACAGCCGTTGCACAAGCTGACGCTGTAATTGGTTACTCGCTCTACATTGACTTGATTTCGCCGCTGTTGCGTCCGGGTCAAATTGTGGAAGCTTTACCGATTACTCAGGAAGTGCAAAGAGCGCAAAGAGCGATCGAACTTGCCAATTGGGGATTATCTGTGGCAGTTGTCTCTTCTGGAGATTGCGGTATTTACGCTATGGCTGGATTGGTGCTGGAAGAATTGCAAGCGCAAGGCTGGGATGGCAAAACGCCAGGGGTGCAAGTGTTTCCAGGGATTACGGCGCTGCAAGCAGCTGCCTCTCGTGTGGGTGCGCCTTTGATGCACGACTTCTGTGCAATTAGTTTGAGCGATTTGCTCACACCTTGGGAAGTAATTGAGAAACGATTGCAAGCGGCGGCGATGGCGGATTTTGTCACGGCTTTGTACAATCCGCGATCGCGCACGCGCACCGAGCAAATTGCGATCGCTCAGTCAATCTTCTTGCAATATCGCGATCCCAATACCCCAGTTGCGCTTGTCAAAGATGCCTATCGTCATTCCGAGCAGATTACTATTACTACACTCGACAAAATGCTGGAAAGCAACATCGATATGCTGACAACTGTTATCGTCGGCAACTCGAATACCCGCACTCACGCCGAATGGATAATCACGCCACGCGGTTACAAAGTAGGCGAAGTCGATCGCCATTAGCGATCGGTCATTAGTCAAAAGTTATTTTCATTTGTGATGATTTCTTCTTCACCAAGGCTGATGACCGATGACCGATGACCGATAACCAAACATAGGAGAATCTATGCTGGACTTTTTGGAAAGCTTTTTTGCTCCAAGTTCGTTTATTCCACAGGTAAATTGTAACTTTTGGAAACTAGATTTGGTGTTACTCCATGTAGCATCAGATTCTCTAATTGCTCTAGCTTATTACTCTATTACCATCGCTCTATTTTACTTTGTACAGAAGCGACAAGACTTACCATTTTATTGGATATTTCTCTTATTTGGGGCTTTGAGCGTTTCTGGCGGAAATACTCACATTATGGAAATATTGACGCTGTGGTATCCAATTTATTGGTTATCCGGTTTTGTCAAAGCCTTTACTGCCATAATATCGATATACACAGCAGTGCTAATGCTACCTCTAATTCCCAAAGCATTAGCATTGCCAAGTACAGCAGAAATAGAAGCAGCTAACTACAAGTTAGAAGCAGAAATATTCGTCCGCAAGCATATGGAAGAACGGTTGCGTTCGTCGCAACAAATGCTCCAATTGGTGATGGACAATATTCCTCAAACTGTATTTTGGAAAGATAAAAACTTAGTTTATTTAGGTTGCAATCATAGCTTTGCACGAATGGCTGGTTTGGCAAATCCAGAAGATATCGTCGGTTTAACAGATTACGACTTACCGTGGAAGCCAGAAGAAACAGAGTTTTTCCGAGAGTGCGATCGCAGAGTGATGCAGACGAATACGCCAGAGTATCACATCATCGAAACTATACAGCAAGCTAATGGCAAGCAATCTTGGTTGGATACTCATAAAATTCCCCTCCACGATGCGGAAGGAAATGTGGTAGGCATTCTGGGTATGTTTGAAGATATTACAGAACGCCGACAAGCAGAGTCAGCGCTGCAACAAGCGAAAGAAGAACTGGAAAATCGTGTTGAGAAACGTACAGCGCAATTAACTTATGCGATCGAGCAATTGCAAAGTGAAATTGCCTATCGTGTGGAAGCAGAAGCGGCACTGCGCCAAAGTCAAGAGCGGTTACAAGAAATAGCAACTAGGGAAGCATTGCTCAACCGTCTTGCCAATCAAATTCGCAGTTCTCTAGACCTAAACATTATATTGCAAACTGCTGTGCAAGAGATTCGCGATTTACTGCAAATCGATCGCTGTATCTTTGTTTGGTATCGACCCGATTCCTCTGCTTTCTCCTCTGAGGTAGGCGTTGTAGGAGACAGAGGGGGGTTTTGGGAGTTTGTACAAGAAGCCAGGAATTTGGCTTTTCCTAGTTTGATCGGTTATAAGGTTCCTGTTACGGCAGTTAGTTTGTTAACAGAAAGAGCTTTTGATAAGCAAATAACTCGCGTAGATAATGCCAGAGATTTAACCGATCCTTTGGAGCGAAGGTTCTTTTTTAGTGTAGGTTATACGGCTTTGTTGGCATTGCCGATACACACTCAATCCGGTGAAATTGGTGTAGTTAGTTGCGCTCACGTTAGCTGTTATCGACCTTGGCGAGATAGCGAAGTGGAGTTGCTGCAAGCTGTTGCCGATCAAATTGCGATCGCGATCGATCAAGCAGCTCTTTATAAACAAAGCCGCACTGCTGCTGCTGTTGCCCAAGCTCAAGCACAGCAGTTAGAACAAACTGTGCGAGAACTCAAACACGCACAAGCACAACTCGTGCAAAGCGAAAAAATGTCTAGTTTGGGACAGCTCGTGGCTGGGGTCGCTCACGAAATTAACAATCCCGTTAATTTTATTTATGGCAATATCAGTCATGTCAATCAATATACTTCCGATTTACTTTCTGTGGTGCGACTCTACGAGAAATATTACCCCCATCCTGCGCCGGAAATTGAAAGCGAGTTGGAGGCAATTGACATTGATTTTGTCAAAGAAGACCTACCAAAAACTTTGTCTTCGCTGAAAATAGGAGCCGATCGCATCCGTCAGATTGTCCTTACTTTGCGGAATTTCTCGCGGCTAGATGAAGCCGATATGAAAGCGGTAGATATCCACGAGGGAATTGATAGCACTTTGCTGTTGCTACAAAACCGCTTGGGTTCCCAGGTGGGAGTCAAGGAAAAAGGGCAAATAGTTTATCCAGCTATTCAGGTTATCAAACAGTATGCCAAATTACCTCTAGTGGTGTGCTATGCCGGACAGCTTAACCAAGTGTTTATGAATATTATTCTCAATGCAATTGATGCTCTTCAAGAGGGTTCTAGTTGTGCTTTAGTTGGAAGGGAAAAATCCGCTTTACGACCTTCTCAAACAAAGCAACCTACTATTTGGATTACTACAGAAGTTAGCAATAGTAATCAAGTAATAATTCGCATTGGCGATAATGGCCCTGGTATGACTGAAGAGGTAAGGCAAAGGGTTTTCGATCCGTTTTTTACTACTAAACCTGTGGGTTCCGGTACGGGTTTGGGAATGTCGATCGGTTACCAAATTGTTGTGGAAAAGCACGGCGGTCAATTGACCTGCATCTCAGCACCAGGACAGGGGACTGAGTTTGTGATTCAAATTCCAATTCAAAAATAACATCCGTGCGTGTAGTTGAGGCTGATGGAGAGGATTTTCCGGTCTATATCATACTTACTTATTTCTGTCAAGCCATTTTACCGGACTCAATCTCTAGAGCGGTCTTAATTTGAGTATCTAAAGAAAAAAGAGATCGTTAAATCAGTAGGTAATTATGACGACTTTAGCCCTAAAACTACTACTGGCAACAATTGGTAAATTTCAGCATAAATACAGTTGTAATTTCCACCAGCTATTAATATATGATTAAATTTAACTTTAAGATAAATTTATAATATTTTAATCAATATTTATTAAATAAAAAATAACAGAATTTTTTAATTAGCATAGAAATTTATAAAAGTCACAGGCAACTGTGGCAAGTAATAATATCCAGGAGAATCGATGCAACCGTTTTTGCAAAGCTTTTTCGGCGTAGAGCCATCTATTTTATGTGACGATCGCTACATTTGTCCGCCCGGTTTGGCGTCGCTACATATGGCATCGGATACCTTAATTGGCCTCATACATTATGCGATTGCGATCGCGCTCGCTCTATTTCAGCAAAGACGACGGGATTTGCCCTATGCAGGCGCATTTATTGTGTTTGCCGTGGCGATCGTGTTTTCTGGCACAACGCATTTGATAGAAGTGTGGACGTACTGGCACAGCGTTGCCGCTAAGATAAGTTTGAATTATATTTACTGGTTATCGGGTTTGCTGAAATTTTTTACTGTTTTAGTATTATTTTATACATTGTACCGACTGAAGCCGATCGTTAGCAACACGCTGGCCTTGCCAAGCTTAACAGAAAACGAAGACCGCGCCAAAGCTGCCAAAGCCAGTCAAGATGAAACGCACAAATATTCCGATTATATAGAAAATATTACAGAGGGAAAGGAGGCTATTGAAAAACTGCGAACTGCCAATCAAACATTGCAAACGCTGATCGAAGCTTCACCCTTGGCTATTACTACTATCAATATGCAAGGAAAAGTGACCGTATGGAACCCAGCAGCAGAGAAGCTTTTTGGTTGGAGCAAAACTGAAGTTTTAGACAAATTTATCCCGATTATTCCAGCAGGTCTACGTGAAGAATTTGCACTCATTCTTGAGGCTGAATTTCAAGGCAAGCCACAAACTGCTTTGGAATTACGCAGACAAAGAAAAGACGGTTCGTTAGTTGATATCAGCCTTTGGACAGCACCCTTTTTCGATAGCAATGGCGTTGTGGCTGGCAGCATCGGTTTATTCATTGATATTAGCGACAAAGTTCGAGCCGAACAAGCGCTACGGCAAAGCCAAAAGCAGCTGATGGGAATTATAGATAATTCCCCAGCAGTTATCTTTGTTAAGGATACTGAAAGTCGGTATACTCTGATCAACCGTCGCTTTGAAACTCTTTTTCACGTTGACCGAGAAGGAATTAAAGGTAAAACTTGCTACGATATTTATCCTCGCGAAATAGCCGATAAATTGCGCGAGAACGATTTGAGGGTACTCGCGGCTGGAACTGCGATCGAAAATGAAGAAGTTGTGCCTCAAGATGACGGTCTGCATACTTATATTTCCGTTAAGTTTCCTCTCTATAACAGTAGCGATAAACCTTATGGAATTTGTGCGATCGCGACTGATATTACCGAACGCAAACGGATCGAGGAGGTACTGCGGGAGAGCGAAGAGCAATTCCGCGCTACATTCGAGCAGGCAGAGATCGGCATCGGGCATTTCGGATTAAACGGTCAATTTATTAAAGTCAATAAAAGGTTTTGCGATATTATCAGTTACACTGAAGAGCAATTACTGAAGCTCTCGTTCGAGGATATTACTCACCCAGATGACGTGATGGCGAATTTGACACAGTTTCGATCGCTATTGGCGGGTGAAATTTCTACTTACTCGATGGAGAAGCGTTACCTTACTCGGCTTGACAGGATTGTTTGGGTAAATCTTACCGTTTCGCTTGTACGATCGTTCTCTGGAGAGCCGAAATATGTAATTGCAGCCATTCAAGATATCAACGATCGCAAAGAAGCCGAGTCGGAACTCAAAAAATCTCTCAAGGAATTGTCCGACCTCAAATTAGCTTTGGATCGAGCCGCTATTGTTGCTATCACTAACCGCCAAGGAAAAATCACCTACGTTAACGATAAATTCTGCGCTCTGTCTCAATATTCTCAAGAAGAACTGATTGGCCAAGATCACAAAATTATCAACTCTGGCTATCATTCCAAAGAATTTTTTCAGGAATTATGGTCAACCATTAAAAGCGGTAAAATTTGGAAAGGAGATATCAAAAATAAAGCGAAAGATGGTAGCTTTTATTGGGTAAAAACTACCATTGTTCCCTTACTGGGTGAAAGAGGAAAAGCTTCTCAATTCTTAGCGATTCGCTTCGACATTACCGATCGCAAGCGAACTGAAGAAGACCTGGTGCGAAGCGAAGCAAAATTTAGAGAATTAGCTACTAGAGAAGCGCTACTGAATCGACTTGCCAGTCAGATTCGCAGTTCTTTGGATATTAATATTATTCTGGAAACAGCAGTTACAGAAATTCGCGATTTGTTGCAGATCGATCGCTGTCTGTTCCTTTGGTATCGACCTACTGACCCCACGCAGAAGATGTCTGTGCCAGAAGAAGAAAAAGAGGGAATTTGGGAAGTTGTTCAGGAAGCCAGGAATTTAGCATTTCCTACTTTATTAGAGCGCAAGATTCATGTTATGGCACTGGGGCCATTGACAACCAAAACTTTTAATAAGGAAATAACTCGGATCGATAGCGTCAGGAATTTGACCGATCCGATAGAACGAAGGTTCTTTTTCAGCGTCGGCTACACGGCTTTATTGGCATTGCCGATACATACAACATCCGGCGAAATTGGTTTGGTTAGTTGCAGTCATTCTAGCGGTTCTCGACCTTGGCGAGATGAGGAAGTGGATCTGCTGCAAGCAGTTGCAGATCAATTGGCGATCGCGATCGACCAAGCGGAACTCTACAAACAAACTCGCACAGCTGCTGTGAAAGCGCAAGAGCAAGCCACCAAACTAGAACAAACTCTGTACGAATTGCAACAAACTCAAGCTCAATTGGTGCAAAGCGAAAAAATGTCCAGTTTGGGACAAATGGTTGCTGGTGTCGCGCACGAAATTAACAATCCCGTTAACTTCATCTACGGCAATATTACCCCTGCCAAACAATACGTCGCAGATTTGATCGACTTGCTGGAACTGTACCGAAAATTCTATCCCAATCCTGTGAAAGAAATTCAAGAACAAGGAGAAGAAATTGACTTAGATTTTATTAAGGAAGACTTACCCAAAATCCTTGGTTCGATGAAAATGGGTGCCGATCGCATCCGGCAGATTGTCTTATCCTTGCGGAACTTCTCCCGATTGGACGAAGCGGAAATGAAGGCTGTTGATATTCATGAAGGTCTGGATAGCACATTGTTGATTTTGCAAAGTCGCTTGAAAGCAAAAGCAAATATTCCAGAGATTCAAGTTATCAAAAATTACGGTGAATTACCCAAAATTCAGTGCTATGCCGGACAATTAAATCAGGTATTTATGAATATATTAAATAATGCGATCGATGCTTTAGAACAGCCATCAATTAATGAAGATAGATCGATTAAGATTACTACAGAACTTAAAGACAGCGAGCGAGCCATTATTCGGATTGCTGACAATGGGCCAGGGATGACAGAAGAAGTACAGCAAAGAGTTTTCGATCCATTTTTTACAACCAAACCAGTAGGTTCTGGCACAGGTTTGGGAATGTCAATTAGCTACCAGATTATCAACAAACATAGCGGTCAATTAACGTGTAATTCAGCACCGGGAGAAGGTGCGGAGTTTGTTATAGAGATTCCGGTTAGTCAGCAAAGATAGTATAGCTAGGGCGTCGGGCGTCGGGGAAGAAGTCTTTAGAATCAAGGGTTTGGTACAAGCAACTACCTCTGGTAATGATAGCTGAAAGGAGAGGAAGCGATCGCACAATTTCCGGAATTCGGAGAGCGATCGCCATAGCAGTTGTTAACTCATCACAATAACCTCTGTAAAAAAGTTTCTAATTCATTTCTTCCTTGTTGGGTAATCAGGTTGTAAATCACTTCTTCTCGATTGTTGGGAGTGTAAAACCGATAGAACCTTCGATCCTCATCAACTCGACGCACGTAAACGAGGGGAACACCGACAGAGGCGAGTAATCCAGCTTTTTTGCGATCGCGCACCTGTGCATCTAGCGAATCGTGGTACTGAGATTGACACTCGACAACTAACTTGGCTTTGCGGGTAGCACGATAGCCTCGTTCGATCGCAGCGATATCCACTCTGGAACTGACCCAGAATTTCCAGAGGTCATCGGGAAGACGGTAGAAGGTTTCCGGACGAGAACAGATCGCTTCTAATGGGACTTGGGGACAGTAACGGAAGCGATCGCCTAATACCATTTCCAGGATATCCATGATTACCATTTCCAATTCGTTCGCGATTTCGCCGCTTTGGAAGTGAGGGAAGGTTTGCAGCGAGTCATCATCGCTATTGAAGTTGAAGTCGTCTGAGTGGTTGTAAGAGAGGGAGTAAGTCATTTCATTAAGTTTGAACTCGATAATTTGAGACTATCGAGATCGACCTCTGCTTCACCAGAGCAAAACGGTTCAGAATAAAGTGAACCGTTCTGAACTGGTCAAGTAGGTTGGCGGTGATTATGCTGGTTTTAGATCTTGCACCTGTGCTGAAAGCCCGCCTGGGGTTCAAACCCCAGCGTCATAGCGAAAGTCCACTTAAGTGGACTGAATTTCTTACTCAGTCGTCTTTAGACGACTTTCGCTATTAGACGGGGAATTGATTCCCCGTCGGGTCAGAGCAACTGGTGCAAAATCTCAGGGTACTTTTCAAGGTGTTGGTTATTAGCAATGAGTCAAGTACAGAAATCTCGCAGCGTTTGGATCGATGAAGCAGGTCGGGATAAAGTTCGCTTACGGATGGCTGAACTGAAGAAATCTGACAGTCAAGATAATAAAAGAGGAAAAACCTGCTGGACGCCAGAATATCTTGCACCTCAAGCTCATGTAAGTTTTAGCACAGTCAAACGCTTGCTTAGAGGGATTCCAATAGATAGGGATTATGCCATATCGATATTTAATACTTTAGGTTTTAAGCCACTGGAGTTTATTGCTGAACATGATTTGAAATTGCAGCCTAATACCAAAGATCCAAACCTAAACTTTACGATCAATTGGCAATTAGTTTGTCAAGAAATGCTTCAAGAACAACAAGAGGAACTGAGATTCAGACGGAGAGCAACCGAACAAGGATTTGAGGTTAGGGTATATGTACCCCTTGGATTGGTGGAACGCAAACAGCAGCAGCGCCGCAGTGGAATTTTGCCAATGGAAGAGGTACATCAATTAGAGAAAGAAGTTATCATCCGAACTTACAAGCATGATGAATTCCTAAATGGTGTAATTGGACAGAAATCTGCTGACAAAAATAAGCATATTGCAATTGTTGGTGAACCGGGTGCAGGTAAGACAACTTTGTTAGATGCGATCGCAACTCACATCCAAAAAAATACTGAAGATTTACCTATCTGCATTTCGCTGGGAAGCTTGCAAGGAAAGAAACTCAAAGACTACATTCTTGAGGAATGGCTACCGGAAGCGATCGCACTAACTTATCCTGACATTGATGTAGAGACATTTCATCATAATTCTCTACAGAAAAGGTTGCGCCAAGGAGGGGTTTGGCTATTGTTGGATGGCGTTGATGAGATGGGAGAAATTTCGCCAGCAAAAGCACTTGAGAGTATCCAAAATCAGCTTACTAATTGGTTAGGAAACGTGCGGGTTGTGTTAACTTGTCGCACTAATGTTTGGGATGCTAATCTCAACAATCGTCTCAGCGGTTTTGATACCTACAAAACCCAGCATTTTGAACTCGCAGATATCCGACTATTTATCAAGCAATGGTTTGGATTTGCTGGAAAACCAGAGTTAGGTAAAATTTTGCGTCAAAAGCTGAATGAACCGCAGCGCGATCGCATTCGCCAATTGGTAGAAAATCCGTTAAGGTTAGCTTTGCTGTGCCAAGTTTTCCATAAAGATAAGCAAGCCGAACTTCCTGAAACAAAAGCTGCTCTTTACGAACTGTTTGTCCGCTATTTCTATGAGTGGAAACCAACACAGTCTAGTGTTGATTTGACAACTCAACCAGGATTAAAAGAAGAATTACATCAAGCTCTCGGTCGATTATCTATAGCAGGATTGGATGGCGATGCTCGATTTCGTTTACCAGAAAATTTAATCCAAAAAGAAATGGGCGATCGACTTTTTAAATTAGCTTGGGAATTGGGTTGGCTGAATTTGGTCGATCGGGAAGCTAGAACGGATGAACCTGTTTATGCTTTCTTTCATCCGACGTTTCAGGAATATTTTGCTGCTTTGGCGATCGATGATTGGCACTTCTTCCTTAACCACGACAACGAAAATCCTAACCCATTTAAGAAACATAACAATAAAGATTGCGTATACCGCATTTTTGAGCGACAGTGGAAAGAGGTGATTTTGCTTTGGTTAGGGCGACCAGAGGAACAAATGAAACAGCAAAAAGAGAAGATTATCAATAATTTGGTAGACTTTGAGGATGGATGTGGCTCTTTTTATTCTTTTTATTATTATCGAGCATATTTTCTTGCATCATCAGCAATTGCAGAGTTTTCCGAGCATACTTTGGCAGATCAAATTGTAAGGGAAATTGTCTATTGGAACGTTAGGGCTCCTTTTCCTATTAGAGATGCAGCCAGGGAAGTAATGAAAGAAATTGAAAAGGAGAGAGTAATCTCTGCTTTACGCGAATGGCTCGATCGTACCAATGATAAGGATGAATTTCACCGTTTAGAAGCTGCTTATAGCCTATTGGAAATAGACTCTAGCAATCAAATTGCAATTAATGCTTTAATCCAGTTAATTAAGGCTGGTATACCTTTCAGCCAACAAGCTGCCGATGTTTTGGCGCGAATTGGCAAAAGTAATCAAATTATTATTAACTCATTAGAACAGGTTATTCAAAATCATCATTGTGAACAAAGTCGAACAATAGCTGCTTTGTGCTTAGCAAAAATTAATCCAGGTAGCAGAACTGCACTTGAGGTTTTAGTCCAAATTATTCAAAACTATGAAGATAAAGAATTATACTGGGAAGCAGCTTATATCTTGGCGGAAGTAGATCCTAATAATCAGACCGCAATACTTTCTTTAATCGAGCTAGTCAAAACATTCCCAGCAGAAGATAGCGCATTCACTCGAAATCAACATGGTGCTAATAATGAGCGATTAAACAAGATTACAAATGGTGTATTACTTATGTCACCTTGCGATTATCTCTGTCCGTCTGTATCTTTTTTCTTAATGCTGTTTGACTGGCAGAAGCTAAAGGACTATCCCGCCGCTATTAATGCCTTAGTGAAGTTGCTCGAAACTACTCCATCTGAGTATTTACGTATGCAAGCAGCTGAAAGATTAGGAGAAATAGACAGAGATAATCAAACAGCAATTATAACGCTAGTAGAGCTAATCCAGGCTACAAATAATGAGAATATCCGTTGCAAAGCAGCTTCAATCTTGGGGAAAATAGGCAAAGGTAATCAAACAGCGATCGCCGCTCTTATGCAGATGCTTGAAAATCCTGAATATGACCTCACTCGTCTATCAACTGCTTATAACTTAGGGTTAGTTGACCCTGGAAATTCCACAGCGATTAACTTTTTAGTCAACTTAATCCAGACAACTGATGATATAGACACTTTTATCAAAGGGGTTAGTAGTTTAGTAAAAATAGACCCTTGTAATGAGACTGCGATATCATTCCTACTTGAAGTGGTTAACATTACCAAGGATGAAGGCACTCTTCTCGATACCTTTAACTGCTTGTGGAAAATCAAGTCACAGAAGTATTTCCCAAAAGTGGTAACAGCGTTAAAGGGTTACTTAAAACCTGAATATTTGAAAAATCCTGCTCCGTTGTTTGAGGATGCCTACTACGTCATCTGGCATTGCGCTCAAAACATGAGTTATCCAGACTTTTATCGCGCTTGGCATAATTTACCACCCTGCACACATCCAGAAGCACCCGATAACATCCCAGTTGGTAACTCCTCCACTACTCAACGCCTCAACTTTACCCAACTTCCTTCAATTCTTCGTTCTGCCATTGCTGAAGATGAAGAACTAAATCAAGCAGTACAACTAATTTGCATTGATGGTAGCCAATTTAGCGACCAAAATAACCCTGCCACTGATATATACATCGAAATGGTAGAACAAGGTTGTCCAGAACAGCAGGAAGAACCAAGCACAATGCAGCAGCTTAAAAAATACTGGCGGCTACGTTTGAAAAACTTAGAAAAACGAGTTGCTTTACTATTCTACAACTCGAAAGCCGATCGCGAATTCAGCGAAACTTGCCTAACTGCGCTGAGTACGTTTGGAGGTGCGATCGCAATCATAACCACTCAACGCTGTGAAAATGTAAAACTTATTTCTCCCAACGATCCAGATCTCATCGATGCGGTTTTAAAGTGGCTGAGACGAGATGTTTTAGAAAGTTGAAAAGAAATTTTGGGAAAAGTGCGATCGCGCTTTTTCCCATCTTATACCTATTTCTTCTTTAGCTACTCTATTTGTCTTCTATATCAATATTAAGTGCTTGTTTAAATGTCTCCATAGTCAGATAAAGAGACAGGGGAATATTCGGCAATTCCTGAAAACCAAACTTTTTGTAAAATCTCTTAGCTTCTTCATCTATGGCATCAACTCTAACGGCAAAAATACCGATCAGTTGAGATATGTTAACTGCCTTTTCTAAAGCATGGAATAACAGATGCTTTCCTAAACCTCTTCCTTGCATTGATAAATCTACAGCTAGTTTACCAATTAGGATAACTGGCATGGGATATCTGGGTAAATTTTCCCTCAGTTGTGCGGGTAATTGTTCACTAGCGATCGCACCTGCACAGCAGGAATAATAGCCAGCTACGATCTGAGTATTTTCAGATGAAAAAGCTACAAAAGTTTTGCTTATTCCGTTTAGGTCGTTTTTCAGCGCATATTGTTTTAAATAACGATCTAGTTCTGCGTTCCCAGAATTAAAACGGTCTTTTCTAAGACTACTAGCACTACGCCCTATAGCATCTATTGGAGAGATAACCCAACTCACAATTGTTTACTCTTTAGACGCACGACACTCTTTCACTAAAGCAATTAAACCCTCTGAAGGTTCCGGTGGATTTAACATCGTATTTATTACCATTTCCCAATCACTTTCTGACACTTGCAAAATTGGATTACCAAAAGCTGCTGGCCCGTTTATAATAGCATCTGCTTCTGCAATGAATTCTTCCAGCAGAAATAAATAAGCATACCAATTCAGTTTTATTACCGTACTACCTGGAGTTTTAACAAGTGATAACATTGTGTTTTTTGGTAATTTAGTTACATAGTAATTATATCCTATTTAAACTATGACTATCTCACCGATCGCTACTACCATAGAAAGGCTCTCTAGCATGACTGCTCTATTTTATCACCTTTCTAGATGTTGGCGATCGCTCACCGGATATGATATTTGTCCGATCGTAGAAGTGAGCTAATTTAGTTAAAACCGCTTCCGCCAAGACCTCATAATACTAATAATCAACCACAACCCCAAGAAACTCGCAGCTGCAAATAACCCCGTACTCAAAAAAGATAGCTGACTTGTCTGCGCGTTCGTAGAAATAATCGCCGCACCCATAATCAGCGAACCTACTAAAATGCTAAACGATAGCCTATTTGCGGAATCATCTAAACTGCGACGCATCAAATCCAGGTCTTTTATCGTGATATTCCACTTTAATGTTTCGGTGGTGATTCTGTCTAACAGCAATTCGACTTGGCGGGGAGATTCCAGCGACAAACTCTTGAGATCCAAAGCTGTTCTCAACAATGTTTGCAGGGGGTTATCTCCTAACAATTGCCTGCGGAACAAATCTGTCAGCAAAGGTTTAACTTCGTCTAGCAGATTCACCTCTGGGTCAAATATCCGTCCCGCACCTTCTAAGTTGGCGATCGCTTTCGCATATAAACCCATATTGCTGGGCAATCTTATCTTATTATCGCGGGCAACTTGCAGCACTTCATAAAACACTTTACTGAAGTTGATTTCCGACAAATTTCTGTTATAATACTTCCGCAACATTCGGTCATAATCGTTTTCCAACTTAGCCAAATTAGTCGATTTCGCTGCTTCCGCTAATTGCAAAGTTAACTGACTGCAACGCTGGGCGTCCATATCGACGATCGCTAACAGCATCTCCGTCAAAATTTGCTGGCTGCGCGGGTCTAACCTCCCCATCAAACCGCAATCCAGCAAAGCAACTCGGCCATCTTTCAGATAAAATATATTGCCGGGATGGGGGTCGGCGTGAAAAAATCCATCTATATATAGTTGTTGGATAAAAGCGCGGAATAAAAGTCTTGTCACCTGCCGTCTTTTTTCTGCCGGAGAAACTTGTTTACCGTTATTCCCATTTTCCTCATTTGTGAAAGTTGCCGATAAAAGCGGCACTCCATCCATCCATTCTAAAACGAGTAACCTTTGCGTAGTTACATCCCAGTGAACTTGCGGAACTACCAATTGTTTGGGGTCAAACCAGCGACTCACAGACATATTGCGCCGCAGTTGATCTGTGTAGCTCGCTTCTTTGGTAAAATCTAATTCATCCTGCAACGCATTGGTGAATTCTTCCGCTAAACCTTTGAAATCGTAGGTTTGACCGAAGTCGGTGCGATCGACTAATTCGGCGACAAACCGGATTAAATTGATGTCTTGTTCGACAACGACATCAATTCCAGGACGCTGAACTTTCAATGCGACATCGCGTCCATCTGCTAAAGTGGCTTTATGAGTTTGCGCGATCGAACCGGCAGCAACTGCTCTAGGATTGATCGAAGTAAAGACTTCTTCTAAAGGCTGGCGCAACTCTTGACGCAGTACAGTTTCGATCTCTACCCAAGGTACTGGCGGTACATCGTCTTGCAGAGTCGATAATTCTTCTATATAAGATGATGGCAAAAGGTCGGGACGAGTGCTGAGCAACTGTCCCAATTTTACATAAACAGGGCCTAATTCTACCAATATTTTACGGAGAACTGCTGGCGGCGGCAACTGCGGCTCATCGGCTTTACCACCAGTAAGCAGCCGTCGCATATAGTCCCACCCATTGCGGAGGACAACTTCGATGATATCGCGCTGACGAGAAACGCTTTGAGTTAAAAACATAGTTGGTAAGTCAAAAGTCAAAAGTCAAAAGTCAAAAGTCAAAAGTCAAAATTTTATAATGACTGCTAACTAATGACGAATATTGATAAGTGTTATTTGGGCTACAGATTTTTTGCGGCTGGATATTAGGAACCGAAAAAATTAGCCACACTTAAGTTGTAGCTGAAAACCAATACTCTTGCATCTGCCAAGAGTTTTAATGATTAGGGAAACTTTTCTTCTCCCTAGCCCCTAACCCCTAACCCCTAGAGTAGATCTGTGAACTTTGGATCGTCTTGCAGTTTTTTGAGAACCTGCTTAATCTCCTGGGTGCGGTCTTTTTTCACGATCAGGGTAACATTGCGATCGCGCACGATCACCACATCCTCCAACCCAATAGTAACGATCGTCTCATCCTCCCCATTGGCGTAGATAATTGACCCCTTTGTATCCAATCCTACATGAGTAGCTAACTCCACATTCAGCTTATCGCCTTTGAGCAAACGTTCGATCGCATTCCAATCGCCCAAATCATCCCAGCCGAAAGACGCCGGTAACACATACGCCAGATTTGTTTTCTCCATCAAAGCGTAATCGATACTCTTCTTCGGCAATTGCGGATAAGCAATTACACTTTTTTCTGCCAAAGGATAGATGATTTCCGGCGCGTGGGTGCGGAGTTCCTGGAGGACAACCCCAGCGCGAAACACAAACATCCCGCTATTCCAACTGAAACGACCCGTCGAGAGAAATGTTTCTGCCGTTTCGCGATCGGGTTTTTCTGTAAAGCGACTCACCCGGTAAGCGGGTAATTCCCCAAACGTGCCTACCTGTTCCCCTTGTTCAATATAGCCGTAACCGGTAGAGGGATAATTGGGTTTAATCCCCAAAGTGACGATCGCTTCTTTTTCAGCCGCTAATTGAGTCGCTGCATTAATAGTTTCCTGAAAAGCCGACTCATCAGCGATCCAGTGGTCAGCGGGGAAAAATCCCACCACAGCATTGTCGCCGTAGCGCCGTGCAATTTCCAGCGTTGTCCAAGCTACCGCCGGTGCAGTATCGCGTCCTTCCGGTTCTACCAGCAAATTGTCAACTGGCAAAAGGGGTAATTGCGATCGCACACCGTCAGCTAGTTGACTGCTCGTACAGACCCACAACTTCTCCCAGACACCAGAAAATGCCAAAAGGCGATCGGACGTTGCTTGCAGCAGACTTTTGCCGCTACCGTCCAGACTTAAAAACTGCTTGGGTCGATGCTTGCGGCTGAGAGGCCAGAAGCGTTCGCCTTTACCACCAGCAAGGATAACAGGAATCAAAGAGCTAGTCATCGCTTGTTTTTACGCTACCTCGCCCTATCGTACAAAGTTTATCCCGATTTGGCTTACCCCGACGCCTTTTTTCTAGGGGCTAGGGGCTAGGGATTAGGGGTTAGGGGCAAGGAAAGAGGGAAGAGGGAGAGGGGAAAGGGAAAAGGGAAAAAGGAGAGAATTAATCTTTTCTCTCTTTCCTCTTGCCCTTTCCCCTAGCCCCTAATCCCCAATCCCTTTTTTTTGACTTTTCTACGTTCTTTCCGGTCAAGCTATAATCTCGTTGACTTGTGTGTGAGTAATGACACACCAAAGTTGTGGATTTTTAGGTGTGGTAGGAGTGTGACGAGTGTTAGACGGAGTAGAACCTGTTGGAAATGGGTCAGAATCTCAACCTTCTAATTTTTCTGAGAAATCTCAGGAGTCTTCTAGGCTACTTTTTGCACAGCTAGTCAGTTTAAAGAGTCGTTTGCTGCATACGTTTAAACGCCCGCCAATGGCGAAATGGTTGTTTTGGAGTTTGGCTTTAGTCGGGACAACAACCGTTTCTGCCACCGTCGGGGCAACAGTCGCTTTGCTTGTACCCCTATCGCAGCAAATGTTTCAGCCGCAAGCTTGGTCGCTGCACGATTTGTGGCGCAATGCCTTTGTGTATCGTTTGTCGCGACCGATTAATATTTTAGTGATGGGACTCGATCGCGTTCCCGATGCAGAGGAAGACTCCCCTACGCGCATGAACGGTCGCAGCGACACGATGTTGCTGGTAAGGATAGACCCCAAAGACTATTCTGTCAAAATGCTATCGATTCCACGAGATACCCGCGTAGACACTCCCCAATTGAGTATCAAAAAAATCAACCAGGCAAATGTGGATGGTGGCCCAGCTTTGGCGGCAAACATTGTCAGGGGTGTGCTTAACGATGTGGAGATCGATCGCTACGTTCGCGTTACTACCGATGCTTTTCGGGAATTGGTAGATTTAGTGGGCGGTGTGGAAGTTTTTGTTCCTCAAAAAATGCAATATGTGGACGAAACTCAACGTTTGAAAATCGATTTGGAACAAGGATGGCAAGTTCTCAACGGCGAACAAGCCGAACAATTTGCCCGTTTCCGCAACGATCGCAAAGGCGATATCGGCAGGGTGCAGAGACAGCAGGTATTGCTGAAAGCTTTGCGAGAACGTCTGAGCAGTCCAACTATATTACCTCGTTTGCCAGGGATCGTGCGGGTGATGCAAAGATACGTTGACACTAATATTAGTTTGGAAGAAATGTTAGCGTTGGCAAATTTCGGGCTGAAGCTCGATCGCGCCGATATCAAAATGGTCATGTTGCCCGGTCGTTTCAGCGGGCCAAAAGAGTACGCTGCTAGCTACTGGATTATGGATAAAGCTGGGCGCGATCGCATTATGCACGATTATTTTGGCATCAACTCAAAAGATATTGCCTCTGATGCTAAACCTTCAGACAATTCTATTCGCATCGCTATCCAAAATGCTTCCGGTCAGCCCGCTCTCAGCGATCGCGTTGCCGAGTATTTAAAAAATCTTGGCTTCCGCAATATCTACCTGGTAAAAGATTGGCCGCAAGAGGAGCGCCGTACACAAATTATTGTGCAACAAGGCGATATAAAAGCAGCAGAAAACCTTAAAAGTGCTTTGGGTTTGGGTAATATTGAAGCCGCATCTATCGGCGATCTAGAATCCGACTTAACGCTGCGCGTCGGCAAAGATTGGCCTGATTCTGTGGCTAACTATTAAATCAAATTTCCTTTTGCTAAAGCGGTGATGCCGTGTTCTGGATATGTGCATCACCGTTTTATCATTTTATTGGCAAAAAAGATATATCGCTATTTATGAATATTTTTTGCAATCTCTCATAACTTGCCAAAGTACTTCTAGAATACGATTAATGTGAGCAACAGCAAATAGGGATTTTTACCCTTAACGCCTCGAACCCTTCTTAGCGGTAAAATACACGCAGGATAGCTCGGTACCTTCGATCGCAACGGGCCGGGATGTCTGAAACACAGGGGTTGTTCCGTGGGATATCGGTTTGATGGCAATTGTTTGGGATATTGTTACTTCGAGCGGGAGTTTGGTAATGTCATTCACAATTACTGGCCGTGTTTACGAAGCTGAAAGCGGTTTAGGAATTCCTGACCTAATTGTCGAAGCATTTGATAAAGATTTTCTCAAAAATGATGAATTAGGAAAAGCGCTCACAAATAGCGATGGCGGATTTGAAATCACTTACAATGAAGCCGATTTTAAAGGCAGATTTGAACATTTTGAAGGCAATCCCGATTTATTTATCGTTGTCAAAACGCCAGATAGTTCCAAAGTATTGTATAGCACAGAAAAAGAAATTCGTTCTGATGCCACGGAAAACGAGCATTTTGAGGTAGCTATTCCCAAAGTCGTCTTACTTGTACGCGAAGTAGACTCTTCAGGAATTGGAAAGCAATTATTAAAAATTCTCATCGGTTTTGCTTGGATAGATGGAGTCCTCGAACCGGGAGAACTAGCATTTTTAAAAGGGTTGGCGAAGGAAAAAGGGCTGGCTAACGATCCGGAAATTAAAATTTTATTATCCGCACAAAAACCAGTACAGACTGAAGAATTTTATAGTTGGTTACAAGCTTATTTGGGTAATTCCCCAGATGATAAAATTTTTCACGAATTGTATGAAAGTCTCAACTCTCTAATTTACATAGAGGGTGGCTTAAATCAACCGGAAAAACAACACCTACAAGCAATAGATACCCTAGATTCAGCACCACCAGAAACTCGCCAAAAAGCTCTTGAGCGGCGTTTTATGAGCATTTTTCTAGATCATAAATTCCTGGAAAACTTAGCACATACACAGCAGATATCGCCTAGCGATCGCGCCACCAAGGTTTCTGGTTATTATGCTGGAGTCCCCCAAGGAATCCTCAGCCGCTTCAGTGCGATCGCAAATACCCCAGCAATCGCAAAAGATCCTACAAAACTTTATTTGACAGACAACTTTGCTCCCATCAAAGAAGAAATAAGTATCGAAAACTTGGCAATTATCGGCGAACTACCCTGGTATCTTTCCGGGATGTTTCTCCGTAACGGCCCTAACCCACAATTTCCCCCAGTAGGACTTTACCATTGGTTTGATGGAGATGGAATGCTCCACGGAGTACGGATTGTCAACGGCAAAGCTAGCTACCGCAATCGCTATATTCGCACAGACGGATTTGTATTGGAAGAAACTCAAAAACAGGCAATTTGGCCTGGTTTACTCAACCTGCCTCGCTTTGATGCACCCTACGGCTTAATGATGAAAAATCCTGCCAATATGTCCTGTGCGTGGCACGCAGGCAAATTACTGACTCTTTGGGAAGTGGGCGCACCACATTTGATGAGCTTACCAGAGTTAGAAACGCTTGGCAGACATAATTTTGGTGGCAAACTTACTTCTGCTATGTGCGCCCGCCCAAAAGTCGATCCGGCAACTGGTGAAATGATGTTTTACAGTACTTCACCGATCGCGCCCCCATACTTAGAGTACAGCATCGTTTCAGCAGACGGGGAACTTGTGCAAACAGTGCCGATCGATTTACCAGAACCGGTGATGATGCCCGATTTTGCCATCACGGAACACTACACCATTTTCCTAGATATGCCGCTCAAGTTCAAGCCAATGCGATCGGCTGCGGGTGAGATACCCATTGAGTTCGATCGCGATCGCAAAAGCCGTATCGGTATCTTACCTCGTCACGGCAACAACGAGTCAATTCGCTGGTTTACCATTCCTAATTGTGCCATCTTCCACGTTGCTAATGCTTACGAAGAAGACAGCGAAGTTATACTCATAGCCAACCGCATGGATTACTGCAACTTCTTCGTTCCTAACTACAACCAGAACGGCGAAGTGTTAAACTTCGATCTCGAAACCTTAAAAATGTGCCGCTGGCGAATTAATTTGACAACTGGCGCGGTGAAAGAAGAAATTATCGATAATGTTCCCTCAGACTTTCCTGGCATAAACGATCGACTGACCGGTCGGCGGACACGTTACGTTTACGCTTCGCGAGTCGCACTTTACGCAAAGCCTAAACCCCTTTTCGACGCTTTGATCAAGTACGATTTAGAAACAGGTTCCTCACAAGTTCATGAATTTGGGAAAGGACGCTTTGGCGGTGATAGTACCTTTGCACCTCTCCCTGGCGGTAATGCTGAAGACGACGGTTGGTTGCTTACTTTTGTTTGGGATGACACCACCAAACAGTCTGAATTAGTAGTTATCGATGCGCGAAACTTTACAGGTGAACCGACAGCGCGAGTAATCATGCCTCAGCGCGTTCCTTACGGTTTCCACTCTATCTGGATTCCATCTTAGGAAATTGCTACTGTAGATCGCAAACCGGGTTTCTCCTATAAACCCGGTTTGTGCAATTACGTGAAACTTCCACTACTACCTATGCAACCGGACATAATATAATAACGAACTCAAAAATAATAAGACTTATATCAATTCCGGCGCAGCCGGAATCATAAAGCACTCAAAGGACAGTAGCGATGAAAAAAGTAGCGGTGTTTGGCAATACTGGAGGTGGTAAATCAACTCTGAGCAAGAGATTATCAGAAATCACTGGTTTGCCACTTCACATCTTGGACAAGATTCAATATCAATCGGGGGGAATTGAGGTTCCCCGTGAAGAATATTTGCACGCCCATCAGCAAATTTTAATGAGTGACCGATGGATTATTGACGGGTTTGGTTGCAAGGAAACCCTTTGGCTAAGGCTTGACGAGGCGGATACTTTGGTTTATCTCGATCTGCCGTTATATGTGCATTTCTGGTGGGTAAATAAACGACTGATGACAGGTTTTTTTAAACCGCCAGAAGGCTGGCCGTCCAAAAGTCCACTATTAAAGAGTTCGCTTAATAGCTACCGCGTGCTTTGGTTATGTCACAAATATTTGACTCCAAAATATCGGGAGTATATCAAGGAGGTTGAAACTACCAAAAGTATTTATCACATTCGATCTACTAAAGATATTTCACAATTTTTTGAATTAATTGAAAATCAGATTAACTTTAAAGATGGTGCATCAGCGTAAGTATATATTCAATACAAAAGCTAGCTATTTTATCGCTTCATACACTACAAATGTAGAGTCAATTCATACATTGACTCTACATCCTATGGTAAAATTGTCTGGCTGCGTATTTCCTGAATAAGTTATCGATCTGGATCTATCCCCATTTCTTGCAATCGAGCCAACAAAACTTGCGATCGCGCTCTTTCCTCTTGTAGCAAAGCTTCTGCCTCTTCAGCCCGTTGGCGTTCTTGTTCGGCACGTTCTTCCGGCCACAAGAGCATATTACCTTCTGCATCCCCCCACCGCAACCAATAACCGGTTCTGCCTTGATAGGTTCCCTGCCAAACTCCCAGAAATAAGTCTAATCCAGGAATCGCATAACGTCCGGACTCATCTGGCGTTTGCAGTTGATAACGTTCCGATTCTAAAGCATAAACCTCAATGCGCCCGGTATTCGGTCGAAAAATCACGTAACGAGGAACCTTAATAACCTGTTCGTAAAAGAACCACTTGCCGATATTTTCTGTAGATTCGACAGAATATTCTTCACCGTAAGTAGCGGACAAAAACTCCATTACTACTTGCGGAATAGTACCTTCTGTGTTTGGCGTGTAACTGCGACGAGGTTGGCTTCCTTGCCAAGGTTGTACAGGTCGCACATACATCCAGTCAGGTGCTTTACAGATAATTCGCTCATCTATGGCAGCACAGAGAGCAAAATTGGAAACGATGAGCGCGTCTTGGCAAATTTCCGGAAATGCCATTAAAGGTTGGCGCAGCGCAGATGCAAGTAAAGGCTGGTCGGTATTTTCCACAGGATCGTCGGGTAGGATAAAATCATCTGGCAATAGAGGCCAGGTAATTGAGTGTTGAGAGACTGGTGTTTTTGCGATCGCCTGCATTATCTGACCTCGCAGTCGCCTGTGCGTCGAATTATCGATCTATATCCTAGCTTATTAGTCTGAGAACATTGATAATGTAAATAGCTTTATTCCCAGATTACTATGTTTTCCAAATTTCCGAGCCCATTAATAAATATTTGGCGGCGTTTGTTAGTGATTATTTTACTTTTAGCTCTTGCATTTGGCTGGGTAATGCTAAATGCAACTCCCGTCGCATTTGCACAAGCAAAGACAATTAATTACACCAAAACAAGTTTGGAATACCGCGACTTTTCCAACAGCGATTTAAGGGGAGCCGTTTTCGCTGCCGCTGAAATGCGAGGCGCAAACTTGCAGGGGTCTAACCTCACTAATTCTATTTTGACGCAGGCAATTTTACTGGAAGCGAATTTGTCAGGTGCGAATTTGACGGGTGCGTTAGCAGATCAAGTGACATTTAAAAATGCTAACTTGACCAATGCTATTTTTAAGGAAGCGATGTTGACAAGTTCTAGATTTGATGGTGCGATCGTCACCGGATCTGATTTTACCGATGCGCTGATCGATCGCTACGAAGCGACCCAAATGTGCAAACGCGCAGATGGTATTAACCCAGTTACCGGAGTATCTACGCGGGATAGTTTAGGTTGTCGGTAATGTCGCGCTTGCTATGTTAGCTTAGACATCGCTTCCCAACGAATAACATCTTGCAGTAAAGCTTGATAACCGGCCACATTGGGATGGAGACCGTCTTCTGTCAGGCGCGATCGCACCCACTCCTCACCGCGTCCCATCCACAGATCGAAAATATCCAAATAAGGAATCTGTCGCGCTTGACAAGCGAGTCGAGTTGCCTCTTTGTAGCGATACTGGTCGCTATGGTTGTAATACAAGCAATCTAAAAATGGCATTCTCGCTTCATTCACCGGCACCATTCCCACAAACAGCACCGGACACAGCTGTTGGGCGCGATCGAGCAAAGAAGCGACTTCGACTTTAAAAGTTTCAAAATCCGTATAGTTGCGTCCGTTCTGACGTCCCAGACGAGGCGAATCATTGACCCCCACCGAAAGGACGATCGCATCCGGTACGCGATTTCGCAGTTCTCCCCGATGTCGAAACTCGTGTTCCAAGCGTTGCGCCACTTGCTTGACACCATCTCCTCGCACGCCCAAATTATAAAGGACGTGACCGGGACTGGTTGGTGACATCCATCGGCGTCGCAGTCGTTCTACCCAGCCACCACCTTCAAAATCACCGAATCCATACACCAAACTATCTCCGAGTACGATTATCTTCAAAGGATGGCTATTTGCTTGGCGTAACTGTGCAGAAGTAGGAGCTACCAATGTTGCCATAGGCCGTAATACTTAGCGAGTGGGATAATTATAAAATCTTGACATACGGTGAAGAAACTATACAACATCTTCGTGAGATATGTTATGCAGCTTGTGCAATACTTGCCGCGATCGGCTACCAACCGAAAGTAAAACCAGCGCCTCTTCCCTAACAATCCGGGAAACTCAGCTTTCACGGGCATGGGGCAGAGGACATAGGCGATCGGAAATGCTTGATGGGCAAGGATTTCTGGCGATTAATTAGTTTTAATTATCAATATAAATACGGGAGAGCTAAAAACTTAATGTCCGAGCCAGGATTTTATCGTCGTCCACTACCCGATTCTGCCATTGCCTTTTCCTCTGTAGAAGGAAGGCAAATTTTTCGCGAAGCGCTGGCATTGGGAGGGATGGAAGGCTACTTTGCTCTGGCCGAACAATTTCATACTCAAGTAGAACCCGCTTTTTGTGGATTGGGTAGTTTAGTAGTTGTTCTGAATGCCTTATCCATCGATCCAGGTCGGATTTGGAAAGGGGTGTGGAGATGGTATGGAGAGGAATTTTTAGATTGTTGCTTACCTCTCTCCGTTGTTAAAGAAAACGGCATCACTTTCGATGAATTTGCCTGTATCGCACGCTGCAACGGTGCTGTTGTCAAAGCGAATCGTTACCATCAAAGCAGCTTGGAAAAATTTCGGCAAGCTGTTGAACAAGTCACTACTGCTTCGGGTGATATTCATCTAGTGGTTTCCTACAGCCGAAAAGTATTGGGACAAACTGGTGATGGTCATTTTTCACCCATCGGCGGCTATCATCCCAAACGGGATTTAGTTCTTATTCTGGATGTTGCTCGTTTCAAATATCCACCTCACTGGATTTCTTTGCCTTTGTTATGGAAAGCTTTTGAGCCTGTCGATCCGGTCACAAATAAATGTCGAGGTTATATTTCATTGCAGAAGAGTGAAAAGCTGCAAGAAACCTTTTTTAATGTTGACTTTGATTTACATCAGTGGCGTAGCGTTGCTCCTTACTTTGCAGAAATACTCCCAGACATTCTTACAAAAGAGCAACCATTATCAATTGTTTCAGTTGTCAGTACCATCCTGCATCATTGGCCTGTTGAGTTCACAACTATGCTGGATATTTCGTCACAGAGGACAGAGATATTCGATAAATTATGGGCAGCTATTCGATTAAACCCACTGTTTGAGATTATTCAACAATGCCTGTATAGCAATGTCTGGGATGCTATGTCTGAGGTCGGAAAATGGCGATCGCAACAGCCGTTTGTAGCAGAGATAATCACAGTAATTTTACTATCCTGCCCACCAACTCTGTATGTAACTCTCAAATCAGATTTACGACTCTGGTTCGAGGAAGTTCGCTATCTGGAAAAACTATTTTCTCCCTTGGATATAGAGATATCGAGGCTAAGAGAACAAATGTTAGCGCTCCAGGAGTTTTATACTTTGTATTCCAAGGCATAAGTGGGATATCGAGCCGAGTTAGAACCCAGAGGCAATTTGCAGGGGCTGTTGACATACTCCCCCGTCAAGCGTTGCTGTGACGGGGGATTCTCCCGGAGTCACCTACCGGAATTACTGGCTCAACGAAACGACTTAAATCATCAACATCTCTGTTAAAGATCCAGAGGCCGGATTCTCCCCAGTCGTTTGGGTCGGTTTCTGTTTGCCCAACAGTACCGTTGAGATATTCTCCCAAATATTTCAACCCTTTTTTCAAAATATTAATTGCCGCATTCCAATCACGATCTAAAACTGTTTGACAGTGGGGACATTGATGGGTTCTTGTACTCAATGTCTTATAAACTTTTGCCCCACAAACCGAACAATCAATAGTCGTAAACTGTGGTGGTACAGCAATGCAAGTTATCTTATGAATCTTGGCGAAATAATTCACCCATTGCGTGAACTGATACCAAGAAGCATCGCTAATACTTTTCGCTAACTTGTGATTCTTCACCAAATTAGACACCTTCAAAGCCTCATAGACTACCAAATCATTAGACTGGACTAACGCCAGAGCATCTTTAATTGCTCTGTCCTTACGTTGTCGAGAAACTTTTAAGTGTAGTTTGGCTACTTTCCGACGTTGTTTGTGATAGTTAGCCGATTGTTTCTGACCATTTTTGTATCGCTTAGAAAGCCTACGTTGAGCTTTTCTTAAGCGATTTTCTGTTTGGCGGAAAAAGCGAGGATTTTCTACTGTCTTGCCACTGGAATCCGTGTAGAATTCTTTCAAACCTAAATCGATTCCCACCACAGAACCAGTGAATTCATGCTTTTCTTCTCGGTTATAGTCAATTAGAAATTGGCAGTAGTAACCATCAGCACGTCTAACTACCCTCAACCGCTTAATTTGCTGTTCTGAGTAATAGACTAACGTTCTTTGGGAACACCACAAATCAAATGTACCTGCCTTAAACCCATCAGTAAAAGTGATTTGCCTTCTCTCATCAGAAAGTTTATAGCCAGTAGTTTTATATTCTACCGACCGACTAAACTTCTTGAACTTAGGAAAACCCTTCTTTTTAATTGATGAATCCCGGCAGTTACCATAAAACCGAGCTATGGACTGCCATGCTCGGTCTGCGCTTGATTGTCGTGCTTGTGAATTTAATTTGTTTACCCAAGGTGTTGTAGAATCTTTCGCTAAAACGGCACAAAGTTTTTGCAAGTCATTGCGTGTAGTTCCTTTGTTGTCCATCCAATATCTGACGCATTTGTTTCTGACAAATTGCGCCGTTTTCATGGCTTCTTCGACGCTTTGGTATTGTTCTGGAGTACCGCCTTTTAGCTTGGCTTCTACAACTAACATTTGCTTATCCTCGACCTTGGATAGGTTTTAGTTTAACAAACTTTATCCACAAACTGTAGAATTAAATCGTTGCTTCGCTTCTGAGTTGCTGGTCGGATTTCATCCCCCGTTAAACTGCGTTGTAACGGGGGCATTCATCCGACATTTTTAGGTAAACTGGTAGTTGATCCCTAGCACCAGGTTCTATGTACAAGCGCTCTAAGTTCGAGACTACCCAAACCCAGATTATGGATAGGGCGGAAGGCTTGATTAATGCTGCTTCCAATCGCTACCGGATTACAGTTCAGGTTGCCAACCGGGCTAAACGCCGCCGATATGAGGAGTTTGATAATCTTGATGACCCGATGATGAAGCCGGTGATCCGGGCAATTATAGAGATGTCCGATGAGTTGACGCAACCTGAGATTATTGGCGAGTAAGATCGATCGTTCGTAGTTCGCTGTTACCCCAATGAGCTACGAACAATGTCCCATTGCGTGTCCCCCCCATCGCCCTATGTCCAAAAAACTGATTCTGGCGCTGACAACACCGATCGTACTAAGTCTGACCTTCTCTTTGCCCAGTTTATTCAATCCAGCGCCTACAACAGCCCAACAAATAAGACCTCAAGATGTTTGGCAGCAAGTGTATCAAATCTTGCCGGATTTGCCGTTGGAGAACCAATATATCAGCAGGGAAACTGGCAAACCGGCGACAGATAACACATTGGTGAGTCGCTTGATTAGATATCACATCTATGTCAAAGGTCGTCCGCCGATATTTCGGCTAGATTGGAAGCTGACTGTGGCAGATTATTTGGGAGCGCACGATTTGATGTCGGAAAGCGCTTATCCTGGTAACGATACTTTACGGAAAAATCCGATCGAAGGCGATCGCGCTGTCATCAGTGGCCTAAATCGGGCTCAACGCGATGCCTTAATCAACACCCTGGTGAGCATTTTTAACCCGAATGCCGCAGCTGAGTCGCAAGCGAAACCTACTCCCACATCTGCACCCCAATCCCCAGCCACAACACCCAACCCCAGAGGACTCCCACCCCAACCCCAACCGGGAGACGCCCGTTTACTGATGCCTTAAGCGATCGAAATCTCAATAATATGAGGATAAGTTTATGGGACGAAAAGCTCGACTCAAACAAATCAGGCGAGAGGCTATTAACAACCCCTCACCAGAGTCTGCGCCAAAGGCTGATTTTGATAATACTCAATTTGTCGATCAACTAGAACGTCAAGGATACAAACTCCAGGAGATTCAGCGTTCTCCTTCTGTTCCCGAATCAAATAAATCTTTGCCTCAGTTGTAAAGATTTTCAAGCTGACTGAAGAAATTTATAATATCATGTTCGTTTGCATTATTAACACCTGAGTGATGGGGAAGATTGTCTGTTGGCATCGCGGGTTAAGTTTTAACTACAGATGAAAAAAGATGGTTAAATTTTTACCGCAGATAAAGGCAGATAAACGCAGATAAGAATACATTTGGGGGGAGTGGGAGAGTGGGGGAGAAAAGAACAACAGGTAACTTGCGATCGATAATATTACGGCGGGAAGGGAGTAATCCAAAATCCAAAATCCAAAATCTAAAATCGATTGTGCGGTTTCAGCAAGTTGGTTACATCTGGCCCTTTGGGAATGATACCGCCTGGATTGAGGGGGAACAAATTACCGTAATAATCTCGCTTGACAGCTTCTACATCGCAAGTGTCTGCAACACCGGGAAGCTGATACAAATCGCGGAGGTAAGCCCCTAGATTTTGGTAATCTTGAATTCTCTTTTTGTTGCATTTGAACAATCCGTAGTAGACTGCATCAAAACGAAATAGGGTAGTAAACAAACGCACATCTGCTAGGGTTAATATCTCGCCACACAAATATCGGCTACTGGCAAGTTTTTCATCTATTTCATCGAGAACGGCAAAGAGTTCGTCGCAAGCTGTTTCGTAAGCGGTTTGAGTTTGTGCAAAACCGCAACGATAGACGCCGTTGTTGACTGCATGATAAATTTTATCGTTCCAGCGATCGATTGTTTCTTTGAGTTCTTCTGGATACAGATTAAGTTCGGGATGCTGGGCAAATTCGTTGAAAGCCGAGTTCAGGATTACTATTATTTCGGCGCTTTCGTTATTGACAATTGTGTTAGTTTGTTTATCCCACAGGACGGGTACTGTGCAACGTCCGTTGTAGCTTGGTTTTGCTAATTGATATAGTTGCGGTAGGGTGGTACAACCTTCTTCTGGGCGATCGAATACCCAAATTCCTTCGTCGGAGGAAGGTGAGGCGATCGAGACTCCGATCGCATTTTGCAGTCCTTTGAGCGATCGCACAACCAAAGTTCTATGGGCCCAAGGACAGGAAAGCCCCACGTAAAGATGGTAACGCCCCGCCGCCGGTTGATAGGGGTTGTCTTCTGCGGTACTGACAGTATAGTTGAATTGACTGGCTGGACGAATGTATTCTCCTGACCGATTGCGTGGCGCAATGCGAGACATCATCACATTCCACATCGTTGTCCAGGTGAATTTTCCGAGTTTGACGATCAGTCCCGGAGGAATTTTACTTTTCACAGGCTATCCTCGTTAATGCGAAATGACTCTAAAATCTAAAATCCAAAATCCAAAATCTAAAATGAAATAATGGAGCGTATAGTTAAAAGCGGAACGGGTTGGCGCATTGGCTGGAATCCGGAAGCTGCTAAATTCAAAGGTTTAGTCGGTGGAGATGACTGGGCATTTGAGCTAACCGAGGCGGAATTAAACGATTTTTGTCGATTGCTGGCGCAATTGGCAGGAACAATGAGCCATATGGCTAGCGAGTTGATGGACGAGGAGAAAATTGCCTGCGAAGCCGAAAGCGATTTGCTCTGGATGGAAGTGGAGGGCTATCCCCACGCCTACAGCCTTCACTTTATTATAAATAGCGATCGACAGTGTGAAGGCACTTGGCCAGCTTCCGCAGTTCCCGGCTTACTGCAAGCAATTCAAGTTTTGCAAGTTTTCTAGTTGCCAATCTATTTATATGTGCTATATTAGTAAAGCATCGAAATCGGGGCGTAGCGCAGCTTGGTAGCGCACTACTTTGGGGTAGTAGGGGTCGTGGGTTCGAATCCCGCCGCTCCGATAGGCAGAAACCCGCTTATACAGCGGGTTTTAAGCTTTTAATTAGGGTTTCTCTACCGCTGGATATCATCGATGGCTATGACATAGCATGACACTTTGAGCCATCTAAAAGGATAAATTTAAGATACCAAGTTTCAAGGGCTTCTCATGGCAGGCCATCGAAATCGAAAGGGAACTGTAGCAGTTCAGAGCTTCAAAGTACAACCACTCATGTCCTACAAATGCACAGTGAATTCCTTCTACCAAATCCCTTGCTTTCGATACCTAACCAGAGTCCGAGGGCTTTTTGACAAAATTTCACTCGCTCGATTCTTGTTGACAAAATTCATGGCTTTAATCCTTGTTAAATTGCTGCTCGTTGGGGCGGTGAGGAATTTGTTTTAGGTATATATGGTATAACGCGATCTCTGGGTGCAAAGCGGCTGACTGACTTCCTGAAAACCTGGTGCGAGCAGAAGTTTACTGATAATAATAATCAGACATTTCAGGTAACTTTCAGTGCAGGAGTGGTTGAATATTCTCAGGATGGCGCTAACTTGCAAGAAATTTATCGAGCCGCCGATGCCGCACTATACCAAGCGAAGGCAATGGGACGAAATCGAGTATTAGTATCGAGTACCGCAATCTAGTTTAAGCTCCATTTCCTTTTGGCCAAAGTCCAAGGTTAAAGGTAATGTAAAATAAAAAATGCTTCCTTGCCCTAAAATACTTTCAGCCCAGATCGAACCACCGTGTTGTTGCACGATACTTTTACAAATTGCTAAACCGAGTCCGCTACCACCTTTTTCACGGGAATCTGACACATCAATTTGTTGAAATCGTTCAAAAATGATTTCTAATTTTTCGGCTGGAATACCTCGTCCTCGATCTTCGATTTTAAAGAGAACACAGGGTAAAGCGATTTTAGACTGAAACGATCGCGCAAATCTTTCATGGCTTTCAATGACTTCTGCTGATAACCAAACTGTGGTATTAGCTGGGGAAAATTTAATCGCATTACTAAGTAAATTTGTGAGAGTTTGCACGATCGCATTTGGATCGGCCCAAACTTGCACAGAAATAGGATAGACTTGCAAAGTTACTTTAGAGAGATCTCCAAAACGCTGAACATCGGCAATTGCTTGTTGGATTAAGTCAGATGCAATGCACAATTGCTTATTCAAATTATATTTACCAGTAGTGAGACGTTGCAGATCTAGAAGGTCGTTAGTTAATCGAATCATGCGATCGGTTCCTCGTAGAGCAACTTCTAGCATTTCTTTCGCTTTTTCCGGCTTGCCATCGTAAACTCCTCTTGCTAGCAGTTTAAGAGAACCTTGAATCGTTGTTAGTGGCGTCCGTAATTCATGGCTGGCAACTGAAATAAACTCGTCTTTCATTCGTTCAATATTACGCCGTTCGGTAATGTCTTTAAAAGTGATTACTGCACCGATAATTTCATGTTGTTCTAATATGGGAGTACAGATATATTCTACTGGAAAGTAAGAACCGTCTTTACGTTGGAATTCTGCCCGATCGTTATAATGAACTAAGCCATCTTTTAACGAGGCGCAAATTGGACACTTAAAAGCGCGATCGCCATTCTTTCCGACCTTAGAATTCAAGATCGAACATTCAGGTTTTCCAATCGCTTCTTCGATAGTGTAACCCAACATTTTGGCAGCGGCTGGATTGAGGAATGTTGTTTTACCTTGGTAATCTACACCATAAATTCCTTCTCCAACTGCATTGAGAATTAATTGATGATTGTGGTTAATTCGATTTATCTCTTGTTCTTTTACTTGCAAAATATTGTAAGCCGTTCGCAGTTCTTCTGCCTGCCTTTTTAGTTCGGCGTTTTTTTGAAATAAATCGACAAAAACAGAAACTTTTGCGAGTATAATTTCTGGAATGAGGGGTTTTAGTAAATAATCTACGGCTCCTAATGAGTAACCTTTCAAAATATACATTGCATCGCGATTTATCGCCGTTAAAAAGAGAATGGGAGTATGGCAGGTTGCCGGACGGGAATGAATAATTTTAGCAAGCTCAAATCCATTCATTCCCGGCATTTGCACATCTAATAAAATGACAGCAAACTCCTGTTGTAGGAGATGCTTTAAAGCTTCGTCAGCAGAAATTGCCTTCACGACATTTTGTTTCAATGGCGCTAACGTCTCGGTCAATGCCATCAGATTAGCGGGACGATCGTCAACTACAAGAATATTGACCTTAGAAACGGTTGTCATATGAGTTAAAGTTCGTAAAAATGGAACTCTAGCGTAGGATGGCAGAAATAACTCACAGTTGAAAAAGCTGAAAAAGCTGAAAAAGCTGACTTTAAAAGCTTTTTATCCTGCCTGCTGGCACTAATATCGATCGCGCTTCTAACAGCGTAGCCAAACTCGCAATAGCGAGAGGAGTTGCTGAATATCGACAGGTTTGGGAATGTAGTCCGAAGCTCCCGATTCTAAACATTTATGGCGATCGCCCTGCATTGCTTTTGCTGTCAGAGCTATAATTGGTAGCCGTTGAAAAGATGCCATCTGCCGGATCGTTTTAATAGTTTGATAGCCATCCATTTCCGGCATCATGATATCCATCAACACCACATCAACATCGGGGGTGCTTTGCAGTATAGTGATGCCATTGCGACCGTTATCGGCATAAATTACTTTTAACTGAAAAGACTCCAGCATACTGGTGAGGGCAAAAACATTTCGCACATCATCATCTACAATCAATATTTTCTTGCCGCGCAACTCAGGAGATCGCTGCTGTAACTGTCTGAGTAATTGTTGCTGGGTTGGTGAAAAATTATCGATCGGTTGATGGAGAATCAGCGCTGTTTTATCCAGCAGATTTGGCATTCCCAACTCATCTTTTAGGACAACTAGCGTATCAGCTTGTTCTAAGGTTAGTCGTTGTCGATCGGAGATGTCTGGATTAGCATAGGAAACTATAGGCAGATATTCAAAACCCGAATTTTTGGTGAATTCCTGACGAATATATTGAATTAAACTAATGCCATCCATGTCAGGTAGGATGAGATCCGACAATAGGCAATCAAACGGCTGGTTTTGCAGCAACTCTATTGCTTGGGTTCCACTACTAACAGCAGTTATATGGATATTCTGATTGCCAAGTAGCTCGGTAATTTGCTGTTGTTGGTTGATGTCAGGTTCTAACAGTAATACATTGCGGGTATTTTGTGTGCTATAAGTTTGAATTTTGACAAATGCTTGACGCAATATTTCATTGCTAATTGGCTTCTGCCAGAAAGATGCTGCTCCTTGTCGCAAGCCATGATGACTATCGTCCTGCATTACAGTCATAATATGCACCGGAATATGCCGGGTTGCGAGGTCATGCTTGAGGCGATCGAGAACAACCCAACCATCAAGAACTGGCATCGCAATGTCCAGGATTATGGCATCAGGCTTAAATTGACGCGCTAATCTTAATCCGATTTCTCCTTGAGAAGCTATTAGCATTTTATAGTCTTGGCCGTGTCCGAAGTCCAGCAAAATCTGACTGAAGGCATTGTCATCATCAATGACTAGCAAAATGCGATCGCCTGCCACAATCTTATCTCGATCGTCTAAAACTGGACTACAACCAATGACTGATGTTGAGGATATTGAAGATGGCACAGATCGGGGAAGTAGATCGGACGGAGGAGATACTGGCGGCGAGACAGATAGGCGAGATATGGGAGGGAAGGAAGATAAAGGAGATCCCAAAGATGCGACAACTGATTCTAATTTAATATCTGGATAATTTTGCGGCAAGTAAAGGATAAAAGTGCTACCCTTTCCTAACTGACTGACCAGCATAATTTTACCGCCAAGTAATCGTGCAATCTCGCGGCTGATCGACAAGCCCAATCCTGTGCCGCCATACTTGCGGGAAGTTGTGCCATCTGCTTGCTGGAATGCTTCAAAAATAACTTTTTGTTTGCTCGGCTCAATGCCAATACCGGTATCGCTAACAGCAAAGGCAATTACCTGTTTCGCTCGGTTGAGTTCCTCATGGTCAATTCCCCATCCTTCATTGACCACCGCTACAGATAATCGAACTTCTCCCTGTTGTGTAAATTTAAAGGCATTAGAAAGTAGGTTTTTCAGAATTTGCTGAAGCCGTTTGATATCGGTGTAAATAGCACTGGGTAGAGCGGGATGAAAATCAATTGTAAATTTCAATTTACGCTCTTGCGCTACCTGGATAAAGGTACGTTCAATAAAATTCTTCAGTTCGGAGAACGGTAAATGCTCTAGCTGCACGGACATAGTGCCAGATTCAATTTTAGCTAGATCGAGAATATCATTAATCAATGCCAACAAATCTGTTCCCGCAGCATGAATTGTTTCTGCATACTCAATTTGCTTTTCTGTTAAATTACTATCATTGTTTTGGGTTAGTAGTCCTGATAGCAATAGCAAACTATTCAGCGGGGTTCGCAATTCGTGAGACATATTTGCCAAAAACTCAGATTTATATTTAGAAGTGAGTGCAAGTTGTGTTGCTTTTTCTTCCAATGCCAAGCGTGCTAAGTCTATTTCTCGGTTTTTTCGCTCAACTTCTTCATTTTGAGAGGATAGCAGCAAAGCTTTTTCTTGTAATTGGGCGTTGGTTTTTTGCAGTTCTTCTTGTTGGTTTTTCAGGAGTTCTTCCGAGGTTTGTAAGGATTTGGCTTTTTGTTCCAGTTGTTTGTTGGTTTCGGTAAGTTCTTTCTGTTGGCTCTGCAATTCTTCGGTAAGGGATTGAGATTGTTTGAGCAGTTCTTCCGTTCGCATTCCGGCTGCGATCGTATTTAACACAATCCCGATACTTTCAGTCAATTGATCTAAGAAAGTCAAATGTATTTCACTGAACCGATTGAAAGATGCCAGTTCAATTACTGCCGTTACTTGTCCTTCAAATAGAATGGGCAATACAACCACATTCAGGGGCGGTGCTTCACCCAAACCGGAACTAATGGTGATATAGTTACTGGGAACGCGAGTCAGTAAAATCCGCTCTTTTTCTAACGCACATTGACCGACCAAACTTTCCCCAAGCTGGAACCGATTCGCTAAATGTTGCCGTTCATTAAAAGCGTAGGTACTCAGTAGCTTCAAGAATACTGCCGTACTTGACGAATCCATCAGATAGAATACACCATGTTGTGCGGACACCAGGGGAGCTAATTCGGAAAGAATCAATTTTGATACTGTTTCCAAATCTCGCTGTCCTTGCAACATCCGGGTAAATTTCGCCAAATTAGTTTTTAACCAGTCTTGTTCGGTGTTTTTCTGGGTGGTTTCCCGCAGATTGGCGATCATTTGGTTAATATTATCTTTCAGGACAGCAACTTCACCTTGAGCATCAACAGAAATCGATCGCGTTAAGTCGCCTTTGGTCACTGCGATCGCAACTTCCGCAATAGCACGTACCTGCGTAGTTAAATTTGCTGCCAGTTCATTAACGTTATCCGTTAAAGCTCTCCAAGTTCCCGATGCACCCGGTACTTTCGCCTGACCGCCCAATTTCCCTTCAATGCCCACCTCACGCGCCACCGTCGTTACTTGATCCGCAAACGTCGCCAGCGTATCGATCATCTCGTTAATCGTATCTGCCAGCGTCTCGATTTCACCTTTCGCTTCTAACACCAGTTTGCGCTTCAAATCCCCATTGGCTACCGAGGTAACAATTCGTGCAATTCCTCGCACCTGCGCTGTCAAGTTGCTGGCCATCAAATTTACCGAGTCGGTCAGGTCTTTCCACGTTCCAGCTACTCCTTTTACCTCTGCTTGACCGCCCAGTTTTCCTTCGGTACCTACTTCTTTCGCTACCCGTGTCACCTCAGAAGCAAAGGAGTTGAGTTGATCCACCATCGTATTGATCGTGTCTTTTAACTCCAGCATTTCGCCCTTCACATCGACGGCAATCTTCTTGGACAAATCGCCATTGGCTACCGCCTTCGTGACTTCGGCAATGTTTCGCACTTGCCCAGTTAAGTTTCCTGCCATCAAGTTGACGTTATCGGTGAGGTCTTTCCAAGTGCCACCAACGCCCCGGACATAAGCTTGACCGCCCAGTTTCCCTTCCGTTCCTACTTCCCGCGCCACCCGCGTTACTTCCGAAGCAAAGGAGTTGAGTTGATCCACCATCGTATTGATGGTGTTTTTCAACTCTAAAATTTCCCCTTTTACATCAACAGTAATTTTCTTAGAAAGGTCACCATTAGCGATCGCTAACGTGACAACAGCAATGTTCCGCACTTGGTCAGTCAAACTACCAGCCATAAAGTTCACATTATCAGTCAGGTCTTTCCAAGTGCCACCTACCCCTTTGACCTCGGCTTGTACACCCAGTTTTCCTTCTGCACCCACCTCACGGGCTACGCGAGTTACCTCAGACGCAAAAGAATTGAGTTGATCCACCATGATGTTAATGGTGTTCTTCAACTCCAACATTTCTCCTTTGACATCAACTGTAATTTTCTTAGAAAGGTCGCCATTCGCGATCGCTAATGTCACAACGGCAATGTTCCGCACCTGTGCTGTCAAACTACTTGCCATTGAGTTCACACTGTCTGTCAAGTCTTTCCAGGTGCCAGCAACGCCCCGAACTTCTGCTTGGACGCCCAGTTTTCCTTCAGTTCCCACTTCTCGCGCTACTCTAGTTACCTCAGAAGCAAAGGAATTGAGTTGATCCACCATCGTATTAATGGTGTTTTTCAGTTCTAAAATTTCCCCTTTTACATCAACAGTAATTTTCTTGGAGAGGTCGCCATTTGCTACTGCTGTCGTCACTTCGGCAATACCCCGTACCTGAGAGGTGAGATTACCTGCCATTGAATTTACGTTATCGGTCAGGTCTTTCCAAGTTCCGGCAACTCCTGGCACTAACGCTTGTACGCCTAATTTTCCTTCAGTTCCTACCTCACGGGCTACGCGAGTTACTTCCGAAGCAAAAGAATTCAGTTGATCCACCATAATGTTAATGGTGTTCTTCAACTCCAACATTTCCCCTTTGACATCGACAGTAATTTTCTTGGAGAGGTCGCCATTTGCTACTGCTGTCGTCACTTCGGCAATATTTCGCACTTGCGAAGTCAAACTGCCTGCCATGAAATTTACCGATTCAGTTAAATCTTTCCAAGTTCCGGCAACTCCTTTGACATCCGCTTGACCGCCCAAAATCCCTTCTGCGCCTACTTCTCTAGCTACTCTAGTTACTTCTGAAGCAAAGGAATTGAGTTGATCCACCATTGTGTTGATCGTGTTTTTCAACTCTAAAATTTCGCCTTTTACATCTGCTGTAACTTTCTTGGACAAGTCACCATTGGCGACTGCGGTCGTGACTTCCGCAATATTCCGCACTTGACCCGTTAAGTTACTGGCCATTGAGTTAACGTTATCGGTCAAGTCTTTCCAGATACCCGTTACACCTTTAACTTCTGCTTGTACGCCTAATTTTCCTTCTGTTCCCACTTCTCGCGCTACCCGCGTCACCTCAGAAGCAAAGGAGTTTAGTTTATCAACGGTGGAGTTAATGATATTTTTTAACTCCAGCATTTCTCCTTTGACATTAACGGAAATCTTTTTCGATAAGTCTCCGTTGGCGATCGAAGTTGTGACCTCCGCCACATTTCGCACTTGGGCTGTTAAACTCCCAGCCATAAAGTTCACAGATTCGGTCAAGTCTTTCCAAGTTCCAGCCACTCCCTTGACATCAGCTTGACCGCCCAAAATCCCTTCAGCGCCTACTTCACGCGCTACTCTGGTTACTTCTGCGGCAAAGGAACTGAGTTGATCCACCATTCGGTTAATCGTGTTTTTCAGTTCGAGGATTTCCCCTTTTACATCAACTGTGACTTTCTTGGATAAATCTCCATTTGCTACAGCTGTTGTCACTTCAGCAATATTCCGCACCTGTGCTGTGAGGTTACCTGCCATTGAATTTACAGAATCGGTTAAATCCTTCCAAGTCCCGGCAACTCCCGCCACCTGCGCTTGTACTCCTAATTTGCCTTCGGTGCCAACTTCTCGCGCCACTCGCGTTACTTCTGATGCAAAGGAACTGAGTTGATCCACCATGATATTGACGGTGTTTTTCAGTTCGAGGATTTCCCCTTTCACATCAACCGTGACTTTCTTGGACAAATCCCCATTAGCTACTGCGGTTGTCACTTCGGCGATATTCCGCACTTGTGCTGTGAGATTACCTGCCATTAAATTGACTGAATCGGTCAAATCCTTCCAAGTCCCCGCCACTCCCTTGACATCAGCTTGACCCCCCAGTTTCCCATCTGTGCCTACTTCTCGCGCTACTCTGGTAACCTCAGAGGCAAAAGAACTCAACTGTTCCACCATTGTGTTAATGGTCTGCGCGGTTTGTAAGAATTCTCCCTTCAGCTGTCTCCCATCTATATCTAGGGGAATTACTTGGGATAGGTCGCCATTTGCTACCGCCCGGATCACTCTGGCGGTCTCTGCCATTGGCTGCACCAAGTCGGTAATCAGCATATTGATGGAGTCGATCGAATCTTGCCATTGACCGTTGGCATTGTTGAGAACGGCGCGTTGCGCGATTTTGCCTTCTTTCCCCACCACCGTACTGATGCGTTCAAACTCTTTGACCATGCGTTCGTTGCGTTCGATAACGTCATTGAGTTTGTCGGCAACTTTGCCCGCTAACCCCGTTTTATTAATCGGCATTCGCACTGAGAAATCCCCTTTCTCGAAGGCATTCAACACTTCAAGTAGTTGACAGACATCGAGATCTTCGGTGTTGGGAGGAAGGGATGCGGTTACCATAGGTCAAATTGGGAAACAAGGGTAATTTATGCGATCGCGAAATTGAGTTTAGTAGTGAATTCTGAAGAACTGATGAAGTGCTGGAAAAGTTACAAAACTTTAATTTTTACTATTTTTACTCTTGAATAAGTAACCTCTATGTAAAACAGGTATTGTTTGCGCGACTGGTAATGCCGATCTTGCCACCCAGGTATTTGACTAATCGTTTCACCAAAGCTTGCTGAAGAATTGAAAAAAATCACAAAAATTCAGGATTTTTAGCAATTATTTGTTTAACTGGAAGTGTCAGTGTAAAACAAGTATTGTTTGCAATACTGGTAACGCCGATCTTGCCTCCCAAGTATTCTGCCAATCGTTTTACCAAAGCTAATCCCAAACCCGTACCATCATATTTCCAGGGGTCATTATTGGGAATGCGGTAGAATTTATCGAAAATGCGGGATTGTTGATCGATCGCAATTTCTACCCCAGAATTAATCACCTTAATTTCCAGTTCAACTTTGTCTTGTTCTTCTGATTTTTCGCAAATCTGTGCGCTAAAGGTAATTCTCTCTCCAGGTGGAGTGTATTTGTGAGCATTTGTCAATAATTCGGTGAGCAAACGTTCCCAACTAAAAATATCGATCGCTAATTTTGGTAAATCTCTAGCAATTTCAATATTTAACACTTGCCGTTGCTGTTGTACCCGCATCTCGAAAGGTTCGATAACTTGAAGTAACCAATCTTGCAGCCCTATTTCTGTTGGCATTAAGGAGTGTGTTCCTGCTTCTAGATGTTGCAGCAGTAAGATATCGCTTATTAATTTATTTTCCCGCTCGCATTCCTGACGTATAATTTTGAGATAAGTTGCTGCTTTGCTAGGAGTATGGGCTAAACAATCCTGACATTTTTCGGAAAGTACCGATTCAATTTCTAGCATTTGAATAGCTATTTGCATAGAAGAGATCGGGGTTCGCAATTCGTGGGAAATCGTGCTGAGGAAGTCATCTTTGAGACGATTCAATTTTTCGAGTTCTTCAACTTGCCTTTGAGAAGCTTGATAAAGTCGTGCCTGACGAATCGCGATCGCACATTGGCTGGCGACTTGTTCTACTAATCTTACTTCTAAGGGATTTAATGCTCTTTCTTGACGATCGATCACCCATAAATCTCCTATGGCATCCCCATTATAAATTGGGCAACAAAGGATGGCAACTCGCCCACGATTGGGATTGGGAAATAAAGAACAAAATTGGAATGATTGCTTTTGTTGAAGTTGATGATAAATTTCTGGAAACTTTTGGATTTCCACCACCTTACCTCGGTAAGAAGGTAGAGCAACAGAGTATTCATAGGTAATGGTCGAAGTTTGCTTTTTTCGGTCGTAAATCGCTGCATTGCAGCACAACGCATCGAGACCGATCGCTAATTCTTGCACCGCAGTTTGGATAATTTGAGCTTCATCTAAACTATCCCGAACCTTATCTGTAATATGTTTGAGAGTAAGCTCAAATTTTAATGTTTGTTGTAATTCGGCATTACGTTTCTGAAGCTCTTTCTCCAGAGAATTACTTAATTGATACCATTTGTGGCTGCTTATTTCTAATTGGGCAGTCTGGAACTCCAATCGTTTTCGAGCTTCAAATAACTTAATAAAGCCGACAAGTTTTGCTCTCAAAATTTTGGGAGAAATAGGTTTCACTAAATAATCCACCGCTCCCAGCGAATATCCTTTAAAAACAAAATCATCGCTGTGATAAACTGCGGTCAAAAAAATAATTGGTACGTGGCGCGTTCGTTCCCGCTCGCGGATTAATTTAGCTGTTTCAAATCCATCCATTTCTGGCATTTGAACATCCAGCAATATGGCAGCAAAATCTTGCCATAACAATTGTTTGAGAGCTTCATTGCCTGATGAAGCTTTGATCGAATTAGCATTCAGTCCGCTCAGGCTTTCTTCTAAGGCCAGCAAGTTTTGTGGCCGATCGTCAACCAATAATATATTAGCTGGTTCATCAGTATTTTGACTAAAATTAATCATTTCAAAATACCTTCAAAAAAGTTGAGGCAAGCAATTAATATTAGCTTGTTTGCAATGCTTATTCTTCTATATCCCAGCCGAGATAGGCTGCTATCTGTTCGGTTAACATAAAGGGATCGAAGGGTTTGGAAACAACTCCTTCTATACCCAGTTTTGACAAAATTTCCGGCTCGTCAAGCCTTACTTTTGCAGTCAGAAGAACGGTGGGAATAGATTGACCCTCTGGCTGATTTCGCAACTCTTTCAAGAAGGCGAGTCCATCCATTCCCGGCATCATTACATCCAGAACGATCGCATCAGGTTTATCTGTAACTACTTTCACTAAACCTTCTTGACCCGATCCTGCTGTAATGACATCCCACCCAGCAATGTCCTCCAAACATCCCTGGACAATTGCCCGAACATCGGGTTCGTCGTCAATAACCAAAATACGCTTAGTTGCCATAGATACCGCTCCATCCTGAAATATTGGACTAATTTCGACTAATTTGCCGCAATTATTCATTGCATATCTAACCTCATCAGTCGCAGTTGCTCTCATATTTTTACCCATTAATTTTTTTTATTAGAGCCATTTTTCTCTAACATAAAACTGAATTATGAAGAACTGCTGAAGTTATAACAATTTAAGATTCCCAACCAAACACGCTGGCGACCTGCTCTACTAAGGTCATCGGGTCAAAGGGTTTCACGATCAAGCCAACAATAGTGAGACTGGCAAATTGTTCTCGCTCCTCTGTTAGGGCTTTAGCCGTCAGCAGTGCCACAGGAATCGTTTCGGTGCTGGCATTTTCCTGAAGTTTTTGCAATGCCTCTAGCCCCCCCATTCCTGGCATCGAAACATCCATCAAAATGCCATCTAGTTCTTGTGTTCCGGCGATTTGCAATCCTTGTTCGCCGGAGTTTGCTGTCAAAACTTCCCATCCGGCAATATCTTCCAAGCATCCTTGGATAACTGCTCGAATATCTGGTTCATCATCAACAACTAGAACTCGTTTGCTCATTTGAATTTAGATTTTAGATTTTAGGTTTTTTCCGCATTCCCTAAAGGAAGAGTGAAATAAAATGTGCTGCCTTCGTTTAACACACTTTCTACCCAAATTTTACCACCGTGGTGTTCAATTATATTACGGCAAATAGCCAGCCCTAAGCCAGTGCCGCCTTTTTCACGAGCGTCTGAGGCATCGACTTGCTGAAATTGTCCAAAGATGGCTTCCAGCTTATCTTCTGGAATGCCGCGACCTTGGTCTTGGACAGAGAAAACCCCGTAGGAAGGGCCTTCTTTCTGGGTTAGTTTGGCGCTGATGGTAATTGTTGACTCTATAGCGGAAAATTTAATGGCATTACTGAGGAGATTAGTGAGGATTTGTACGATCGCATCTGGATCTGCCCAAACTTCTACCTCAGAAGGCACGCTCGACAGAGTAATATGGTTTTGTTCGGCTTGAGAGCGCATCACATTAACCGATTGCTGAATTAAGGTGCTAGCAGCACACGGCTGGAAGTTGAATTTTGCTTGTCCCGATTCCAATCGCCGCAAGTCGAGAATATCGTTGACCAAACGCACCAAGCGTTCGCTTTCTCTAGCGGCAATGTCGATCATTTGCTTCATTTTTTCCGGCTTTTTGTCGTACACGCCACCAGCAATCAATCCTAGAGAACCGCGAATTGAAGTTAAAGGCGTTCTTAGTTCGTGACTGACCACTGAAATAAATTCTTTTTTCATTTGGTCAATTTTGCGCCGTTCGGTAATATCTTCTACAACTCCCACAAAAAGAATAATTGTGCCATCGCTTGACTTAATTGGTGCGGTTCTTACTTGACTGTAACGAACACCCCCTTGACGGTCTTGGTAGCGCAGTTCGTTAAATAATCCTTCGTTACCTGCGGCTACTACATCTGACCAATATTGAAACATCCATTCGCGATCGTCGGGATGAATAAATTCTTTCCAACCATCTCCCAATGCTTCCTCATTCGTGCATCCGACAATCTTCTGATAGCAAGGATTGCTGTAGATACATTTACCTGCAACGTCGCTGAGGAAAATGCCGATGGGAGAGAACTCACTGAGAGAGCGAAATATCTCTTCACTTTGACGCAAAGCTTCTTCAATGAGTTTGCGATCGCTAATATCCAGCAGCACTCCGATCGATCTTAAAGGTTGTCCCAATTCATCGTAAATTGCCCTAGCTCGTCCCATCAACCAATGTAGAGAACCGTTGGGATGAACTACCCGATACTCAGCAGCATAATCGTTGTGGTTAGCGATCGATTCCATAAACAGAGGTTCAACCCAGCCGAGATCGTCCGGGTGAATATGACTGCGCCAAAGTTCGTAGTTTGGCTCAATTCGATCGGGAACTAAACCCAGTAAGGTGAAGTGATTGTCATTCCAGAAGATTTTGCCGCTGGGCAGGTGTAGATCCCAGAAGCCGATATGGGTTAAATCCAGTGCTAGGCGGCGGCGTTCTTCACTTTCTCTTAGAAGCGCTTCTGCTTGGTTACGTTCTTTTTCAATGCGTTTGCGATCGCTAATATCAAACAGGGTAGAGCGACTCATCAAAAAGTTTCCGGCTTCATCTTTAATTGCAGTACCATTTATGCTTACCCAGCGGCTTGTCCCGTCTTTACCGATCATCTCAAACTCTAAATTATCGATCCAACCCTGTTGCTTAAATATAGGGAAGTTCTCGTAAAAAATTTTTCTACTCTCTGGGGTAATTAAATCGATAAATTTCTTTTTGTCCAAAATCTCTTCACGAGTATAGCTTAACCAATTCAATTCTGTGTTGTTGATCCGAATTATTACCCCATCATCATCTAAAGAATGATAACCACAAGGCGCATTATTGTAAAGATCTTCAACTTCCTGAGCATATTTTTGCAAGGCAATTTCTACTTGTTTACGGGCAGTAATGTTGTTATTTATTTTGAGGATTTTGATCGGTCTACCCATTTCGTCTTTCTGCACTACCCAACGGCTAGCTACGATTAGGGATTGATTATTGCGATCGCGCTCTATTAATTCTCCTTCCCAGTAGCCTCGTTCAAACAATTGGGCTTGAATCTCTGCTAATGGTTGGGGAAATTGAGTTTGCAAAAGAAGATAAGATTCTTTTCCCAAGGCTTCGGATTGAGTCCAACCATACATTCTTTCTGCCCCCTGGTTCCAGAAAGTAATCACTAAATTCAAATCCAGGGTCACGATCGTGTCGTGAGCTAAATCTAACAATTGCGCTTTTTCTGATAATAGGGATTGAGTATGTTGTTGTTCTAATAAAGCTTCTAGTAAGCGATCGTTAACGACAGTCAGTTCTGCGGTGCGCTCAACCACTCTTTGCTCAAGTTCGGCATTTAATTGTTCTAAGGCAAGTTGAGTTTGTTTGCGATCGGTGATTTCCTCGCAAACGATATTAATACCGATAATCCGATCGCTATCCTTTAAGGGCAACCAACTCTCTACCCAGGTTCTTTGTACACCCGGTTGCGCTGGTGTTTCCCCAATAATTTCTACATTGAGAACAGGTTCCCCCGTTTCTAAGACAGAGTGCAATAGTTGTTCGGCACTATCAGCCAGATTGGGTACTATCTCACGCACCGTGCGATCGATATGTGCTTCAACAGGAAGCCCGTTTATTTCTGCCAATCGTTGATTAATTCGGACAAAGCGGAGTTCGCTGTCCAAAACGCTCAACCCAATTGGTGCAGAATGGTAGATAGTTTCAATTTCAGCTAGTTGCTGCTGAATCTGATTTTGCTTTTCCTGTAAGGCTACTTCTGCCTGTTTGCGCTTAGTAACATCAACAGAAAAAAGGATAATGCCACCAATTTCACCTGTAGCAGTATACCAGGGGTGAATCTCCCAGGATATCCATTGCTGAGTTCCATCTGCCCGCACAAACAAATCGTCATCGCATTTCTCGATCGCGCCAGCCAAACAGCGTTGATGAATTTGTCGCCATTGTTCGGGAATTTCGGGAAAGATATCGTAGTGCGATCGATTAATCAGGGATTCAAGGGAAATCAGGTTATATTCATCTACCCAGCGCTGGCTTGCCATCATATAGCGCATATCCCTGTCAAACATAGCAATACCAGCAGGCGCATACTGGACAAATAATCGCAGGAGAGCTTCATTTTCTCGCAACGCGGCTTCGGCTTGCTTGCGTTCTGCCAGTTCTGTTTGTACTTGTTGAAATAACTCGGATTGCTGAAGCGCAATGCTAACTTGGGCGGCTAATTGCTGTAAGAGGTCGATTTCTGACTCTTCCCACTGGCGAGGCGCTTCGCAGTGATGGGCAGCCAGTAACCCCCACAATCGATCGCCCTTCATCACGGGAACTACTAAATTTGCTCTTACCTGCAATTGTGCCAGGAATTCAACATGACAGGGACTAATACCGGAATTATAAATATCAGATTTAGCTGTAACTAAGCCTTTTTTGAATGGTTCGACATATTCTTCTCCTATGCAAGGGTCGAAAATCTGGAGCGGTAAAAGCGGCATCCATTCATCTGCCACCGATTCAACTACGATCGTTCCACCCCAAGCCGGGGTAAATTGAAAAATAATTACGCGATCGGTTTTCAGATATTCCCGCACTTCATCTACTGTTGTTTGCAGGATTTCTGGTAAATTGAGCGAATTTCGTATGCGTTGTGTAATCTGTGATACCAATTGTTGTTGCTCAAATTGGTGTCGCAGCTGTAGAGAAGTTGCGAGCAACTTCTCTACAGCTTCTTTTCTGGCATCGATCGCCATAATCGTTCCCGACATTCGCACAGGTTGCCCCTGTTCGTTATAAAAAGCTTTTCCCCGTCCTTCAACCCAGTGAACGCTACCATCTGCCCAAACAACTCGGTACTCATGCTGATAGGGAATGCGATGGTTTAAGGATTGTTCGATCGCCTTTTCTAACCCTTCTCGATCTTCAGGATAAAGACAAGCATCAAAGGTTTCATACCTACCATCAAAACTACCAGGCGCTAAACCTAATAACATTTCATGTTCCGGCGACCAAGTAATTTTCCCCGTTACTATATCCCAATCCCACATTCCCATTTGGGCGGCATTTAGAGCTGTTTTTAGACGTTCGGCACTCTCTTGCTGCAATTTCCGACTGAGTTGTTCGACTTTGCGTTTGCTTTCCTGCAAATCTCCACCAATAAAAGCAATCATGAGAGCAACTACAGTAAAAATGCCCAATCGCAACACATCATCGGGAGTTGTTCCCCAGAACTGGCGCAGTGGAGGAATAAAGTAATAGTTGAGTGCCAATATTGATAGCACAACGGTTACAAAACCCGGACGAATGCCGCCATACCAGGTACTCACAATTACGGCGATATAGAAAAACGCGCCGATCGTCCGGCTCATTAACGGCTCTAACCAGAGTGTGAGCAGCAGGGCGATTCCCGTAGAGGCGATCGCCACTATGTAGGGCAGTAACAGGCGATACGCTCTCTTTTTCATAATGCTTTTTCTGGTATTGGAGTTGTTAGCTTATTTTTAAGCATTTTTACCACGATCGGCAATCATATCACCACCTCTGGAGACGGTATAAAATTTGGGTGGCCAATTCCGTTCCCGGTATAGACTTACTGATGTAGGCATCGGCCCCGACAGCATAAGCTTTGGCGATCGTATCCGTTTCCGTGTGGGCTGACAAAATTATTACTTTGAGATGCTGCCATTGAGGGTCTGCACGCACCACTTGACATAGTTCAATGCCATCAAATTCAGGCATTTCTAAATCGAGAATTAGCACTTCAGGTTTACAGGCAGTTAACACTTGCCAAAATTCTTGGGGATGGTCAGAGGTTGTTACCTGTAGACCATAAGAGGATAATAATGTTGATAGGGAATTGAGAAAGCCTGGGTCATCATCGACAATCAAAACGCGATCGCCCCTAGTTCGTTGAGGCTTTTGCTTTAGCACATCGGTAACAATTTTGAGAATTTCCTGGGCTGAGAGGGGTTTGCGAACAAATGCGCTTACCCCCAAACGAACAGCAGCTATGCGATCGGGCAAATCTTCTCGTGCTGTAAAGATAATTACAGGTATTTTGGGTACTCGCCCCTGAATTTCTGCCATCAAAGTCAACCCATCTTCTGCGCCCGGAAAGCTGAGATCCAGCAAAATGATATTCGGCAGACTCTGAGCGATCATCTGACGAGCAACTTTTAGATCGGTAGCAATTTCTACCTGAAGATTCCAAGCGATCGCTTCTATTCGTAAGCGATCGGCTAATACCAAGTCGTCGTCTACAATCAAAATTCGGGAGGATAAAGCATCTGAGGGGGGACTTTGTGGAGATGCCTGCACTTTCGGGGGTGCTTGTGTTTGGGCTTGTTCAATTATTTGCTGCAACAAACGAACTAATTTAATCGCTTCCTGAATTTGTATCGTTTGTAAGGGATTTGCTCTCAAGAAAAGCTCAATCTGTTTCGCTTGCTGCGCCGCCTCAATTAATCCAAACATTCCCAACGAACCGACCAATTTATGTGCTAAACTTGTCGCCTCTTGGTGCTGTTCTGGCGAAAAGTTTCCCGAATTGAGGACATTTATTAGTTCTGCCAAATTTTTAATCTGCTCGACATATTTACTTTTAAACTGATTCCATACTTTTGATGTCACCGCCTGGGCTTTTCGATCGGCAGCAGATTTTTCAGTTGGAGAATTAGATGGTAAATTTGTTTGAGTCTTAGGGGAAGGTAAAGCGGCAACTTGGGGCGATCGCAACCGATATCCCAACCCATAAACTGTTTCGATCGGATCTGTCGCGCCAGCGGCTTTCAGTTTTTGACGCAGGCATTTAATATGGGTAGTAACTGTTTCCTCCCCTGGTGCTTCGGCGAAATCCCAAAGGCGATCGAGAATAGATCGGCGCGTATAAATACGTTTGGGATTGAGCAGAAAAAGTTCTAATAAACAATATTCTTTAGCCGTGAGAGGCAAAGTTTTTCCCTCACAAATTACCTCAGCATTTGCTGAATTAAGTTGAATATTTTCATAATTTACGAGCGTTGGTAACGTCTTTACCTTGCGTACAAATGCCCGCACTCTAGCCAATAATATCTCTATATTAAACGGTTTGATTATATAATCATCGGCTCCTGCATCCAGCCCCATCACTTGAGCTTCTGTACTATCTTTTGCCGTTAATAATAAGATGGGATTCTCATACCCTTCACTCCGAAGTCGCTTACACAGAGTAATACCATCCAATTTGGGTAAGCCAATATCGAGCAAAATCAAGTCATATTCTTGAGTTTGTGCCAGTTGTAATCCTATCTCTCCATCAGTAGCACGTTTGACAATCCAATGATAATTTGTCAGTGTTTCTATTATGATATCTGCCGTGGCGCTATCGTCTTCTATGAGTAGTATTTTCATCAAAACTTCTCCTTATTTACCCAAAAGTTAGTAAATCTGTTTATAACAACTTTCAGCTAGTAACAAGCGAGTAAGTAAAACTGGCAGACACACTCTAACCAAATTTCGTCCTTCATGTTTAGCTTGATACAGGGCGCGATCGGCAGCTTCAATTACCGCTTCCCCAATTAAACCATGTACGGGATAAGGTATGAACAAAGCAAGGTAAGATCGTCAACTGTTTAGAGTATTGCCTAAAAATCAAGTAGTTGAATTAATTTTTATTAAAGCTTTAAGAGCGCTTGTGTAAAAAAGGAAGTTTTCTCAAATCAAGCGAGAATCTTGAGGAAAAGCTTTACATCTTAATCAACGCAGGAGTTTGCTCTCGAATCCCTAAAGTAGTTGATAAGTTAACTAATATTGACCTAGTGCGCTTTTGCTCAAAATTAGGCATTTCTTGCCAGCAATTCCGGCAAAACCAATATACTTCGTTACTGCGGATATGTCGGAGCATAGTGTGAGAGCAACAAGGACAATCTGACATAAAGACCTCGAATTAGCTAAAGCTTTTGAAAGACGGTTAATGAAAGTTATCTTGGTACAGGTTAAATGAGTGTTTTCTTTCGATAATTTAACTTTATAGTCGAAATATGAAGAACTGCTGAAGTTATCAAACTTTACCTTAAACAGCAAGAAGGCTCACACTGTACCTGTACGGCTGTCAGTGTTGAGATGAATTGCGAGTGAGTTGAGGAGTGTAGTCTGACTATATTTGAGCGCAGCGAAAACCAGGAAGACTACAACGACGAAACGAGCTTGCATATTTTGTTTTGGTTGACACAACTATAAAAATATGTGTGGTTATGATTCATTGGGTGTACGGTTTGTAGATTGCCCTCACTGCCAGAGACAGCATGATAGAGACATCAATGCTGCAATCAATATTAGAAATGAAGGTTTGCGATTATGGGCGTTAGGAACTAGCGCTTCTGCCCAGGGAGGGGATATAAGACCAAAGTCATCAGGACGTAAAAAATCTATGGCGGCAGAGGCAATCCCCCGTGAATTGGGAAGCCCACACCCTATCTGTACTCAGATGGGTGTTGGGTAGTTCACATAAGTAGTCAGTATTAACACGAAAAAGCTTGCACTAAAGTCCAAAGATGCGATCGCTCACACAAGTCGATCGCCCATGTTCGCTCAAGATCGAGTTGATATCTCCGGCTGCTGAGAAAAGTCGGAGATCAGCTAAATTTAGGGCTATTATAAGAAAAATCCCAAAAGACAAAATTAACGATGAATCAGAATGACTTCTTATTTTCCCCTCCCGTCGATTTGACCAATTGTGACAAAGAACCTATTCACATTCCGGGATTGATTCAGCCTCACGGAATCCTTTTTGCTTTGCAAGAACCTCAACTAAAAATCTTACAAGTTAGCCACAATACTTCGGAAATCCTCGGTATTCATCCCCAGGAATTATTGGAAGAAAAATTACAAACCTTTCTCGACTCGCAACTAATTGAGCAGATTCAGAAAAAATTAGCTGAAGGGCTGGGAACAATCAATCCACTCAAGTTATCTATCAATACTCAAAAAGGAGAACTGTTCTTTGATGGCATTCTCCATCGTTCTGATGGTGCGCTAATTCTTGAATTAGAACCCGTTACTTCCAAAGAATTTAGTAATTTTTTTAGCCTTTATCATTTAATTCAAGCGCCCATTACTAAAATCCAAAAAACAACCACTTTGAATCAGCTATGTCAAGCGATCGTGGAGGAAGTGCGAAAACTGACAGGGTTTGACCGCGTGATGGTCTATCAATTCGATGCGGAAGACGCGGGTACTGTCATCGCTGAAGATAAATTAGAGGAATTGGCTTCTTATCTTGGCTTACACTATCCAGCTTCAGACATTCCCCGCCAAGCAAGGCATTTGTATGGACTCAATTTGCTGCGATTAATTCCGGATGTGAATTATCAACCTGTAGAACTATTTCCTGTTGATAATCCAGTTACCGATCGACCGCTAGATCTTAGCTTTAGTGTTTTAAGAAGTGTTTCACCTATCCATATTGAGTATCTCAAAAATATGGGTGTGGGGGCTTCAATGTCAATCTCGTTAATTCGGAACCAAAAACTCTGGGGGCTAATTGCTTGTCATCATCAGTCACCAAGGTATGTTTCTTATGAAATCCGTACTGCTTGTGAGCTTTTAGGAAAAGTTATGGCTTTAGAATTAGCTTCTAAAGAAGACAACGAGAAATTGGATTACCGAATTCAGTTAAACTCGATTCAGTCTAAATTTGTTGAAGCTATTTCTCAAGAAGAGAGCTTTGTAGATGGTTTACTCAAGGAGAGAAGTAATTTACTAGACTTAGTAGGCGCTCAAGGGGCAGCTATTTATGCCACTGAAAGTTTAACCCTCATCGGTCAAACGCCTGAGTTAGCTGATATTCAAGAGCTAATCAATTGGTTGGCAACAACCAACGATCGAGATATTTTTAATACGGATTGTTTACTTAAATTATATCCAGCCGCTGAGAAATTTAAAGAAGTCGCTAGTGGTTTGCTAGCGCTTTCTATATCTAATATACAAAAGCATTATATTTTGTGGTTTCGTCCGGAAGTTATTCAAACTGTAAATTGGGCAGGCGATCCGAATAAGCCCGTTGAAGTTAAACAGAATGGAGACATACGTCTAACGCCTCGCAAATCATTCGAGCTATGGCAAGAAACGGTTCGATGTAAATCTTTACCTTGGCAGCAGTGCGAAATAGAAATAGCTTTAGAATTGAGAAGTGCGATCGTCAGTATTGTGTTACGTAAAGCTGATGAACTCGCTAAAGTTAATCAGCAATTAACGTTAGCTTTGTCAGCAGCCGAAATGGGAATTTGGGATTGGGATTTGCTGACAGATCGCATTACTTGGTCAAGCGGTCACGAACAGTTATTTGGGTTGGAGTCCGGAACATTTGAGGGGACTTATGGAGCGTTTGAAGCTTGTGTTTATCCAGAAGACCGAGAGGCGATCGCATTAGCAGTAGAGCGATCGCGCCTTCAAAGGCAGGATTACTCACATCAATTCCGAGTAGTTTGGCCTGATGGTAGCATCCACTGGATTGAGGCGAAGGGGAAATTTTTCGATGACAGCGATGGTAATGCGGTGCGGATGCTGGGAACTGCGGTGGAAATTAGCGATCGCAAAAACAGAGAAGCCCAACTGCGGTTGTTGGAATCCGTCGTCACCTCAACTAACGATGCAGTAGTAATTACTGAAGCAGAACCCATTGACGAACCTGGCCCCCGGATTGTTTACGTCAACCCTGCCTTCACTTGTATGACGGGCTATACCTTAGAGGAGGTTTTAGGCAAAACACCGCGTATCTTACAAGGAGATAACACAGACCGAACGGCTTTAGATCGAATTCGCACAGCCTTACAAAATTGGCAAACTGTGCGAGTTGACCTAATTAACCGTCGCAAAGACGGCTCTCAATATTGGGTTGAACTCAGTATTGTTCCAGTTGCGGATGAGAAAGGCTGGTATACCAATTGGGTAGCGGTACAGCGTGATATTACACAACGCAAACAAGCCGAAGCTGCTTTACAGCAACTCAATCAAGAATTAGAAATGCGAGTTCAACAAAGAACTCAGGCGCTAGAACGCTCTCAAGCTGCTTTACAACAACAGATGGAACGAGAACGGTTGATGGTGGCGATCGCTCAACAAATCCGCCAATCCCTCAACCTGGCAGAAATCCTCAACACGAGTGTTAGTCAAGTGCAACAGTTGCTGGCGGCTGACCGAGTAGTAGTATATCGGATTTGGCCTGATTGTACCGGAACTGTTATAGCTGAAGCGATCGCACCAGAATGGCCAAAAATTGCCAACATTACCCTATCCGAAGAGGCGTTCCCCGAACACTGCCGTCAAACTTATGCTCAAGGAAAAATCTACACTCTAACTGACCGCCTTGGCAACGAAGCTTTGCTTCCCTGTATGGTGGAATTTCTCGCACAGATTCAAGTGAGAGCCGAACTGGTCGTCCCGATTATCCAAAAAAATAACCTTTGGGGACTGCTGATTACCCATCAGTGCGATCGACCCAGAGAGTGGCAAGCTTGGGAAGTTGAATTACTTCAGCAGCTAGCTAATCAGATGGCGATCGCCATTCAGCAATCCGAACTTTACCGAAATTAATGGGTCTAAAGCCTCCCCCTTCCAGGGGGACTTTTCTTGATTCGTGCTAGAATAATTTATGTCAGGCACAACAACGTAAAATGCTGGTATTT
>NZ_JACJPW010000057.1 GCF_014696265.1 Aerosakkonema funiforme FACHB-1375
TGGGGGAGTGGGGGAGTGGCGGAGAGGGGGAGTGGGGGAGTGGGAGAGTGGGGAAAAACTTTTTGTGTCGGCTACTCGACATCGCAATCGGGCATAATAATTTCGACTTCTCGCAATCGACGCGAAGTATACCCAATTAAACCGATCGCCAACAAACATATCGAACTGATAACGTACAAAAGCGCCATCCCAGCACCAGCTTTGTTGCCGAATATACCCCCAAAAATGACAGCGAGACTACCTCCCGGCTTCATAGCTGGCTCAAAAACATAGTCTGCCAGGGGCCCAGCTACAGAATAGCCTAATGTTGATGCCATCAGAACACTCATAGAGCGAATGGCAAAAACGCGCCCTTGCACTTGAGGTTTAACCTTGGCTAACCAGATAGCATCGCTGCAACTACCAAGCATAGGGAAATTGATCGACGAACAAAATTGTGCGGGAATCCAGATCCATAAGATCTGAGCAAATCCAAACACTATTTTGCTCATTCCCACGGCGATCGTACCCAGCAAAAATCCCTGTATCCGGCGCTTGGGGCCACCCAAAGTACTCATGAGCAACGCTCCCACAACGCCGCTCGCTCCGGCGACTGAAGCTACAGTAGCTAATACTCTAGCATCGTTACCAGTGCGTGCCAAAATCATGGGTGCATAAAGTGAAGCACCAAAGTCATGGGCAAACCAAAATAAGGATATAAATACCAACATAGCTAGCAGGCTGGGTCGTGCGACAATGTAACGCCAGCCAAACCAAATTTCTTTGTAGATATTTGGGTGACTGAAGCTTTCAGTTTCTGTAATATTCGGTTGGGGAATAGGTACGAGTAGCAAGGTAGCGATCGCGATCGCAAAAGTAGCAATATCGACGATTAAAATACCCATAAAGCCGATAGTTGGATAGCAAGTACCAGCTAAAGCCGGTGCGACGATACTGGAACCGTAACTTGCCAAAAAGCTGATACTGCTAGCGCGACTGTACTGCTGTTTTGGCACCATTGTTGATATAGCTGCTAAATATGCCAGTTCTTGGATTTCCTCAAAAGAACCGTTGATAGTAGCAGTTACGTAGAGATGCCAGATTTGCAGATTGCCGGTCAGATAAAGCAGTACGATCGCGATCGCGGATAGACCCGCAACCGTATCGCCCAGCATCATCAGCACTTTCCGGCTAAAGCGATCGACAATTACTCCCGCAAACGGCGCTATCAATATGCGCGGTAGTTGGTTAAACAAACCAAATAAAGCTAATGCTGTGGCGTGACCTGTCATTTCCCACGCCCAGATAGTCATGGCAAAGCTAGTCATTTGGCTACCAATAATAGAAGCTGTTTGACCGCTCCAAACTAAAATAAATTTCCGCATTTGTAAGTAACTGGGCGTAAATAAACAAAAGATAATTTTTAGGGTAGGCATTGCCTGCCATAGGGGCTGTCAGAGGGTTATATTGTGTCTGGTAGCATCGGTAGTACATGAATGATGTTGAGGATTGTCTGCATCGAATCTGTGGTTAAATTTTTACCACAGATGAAAACAGATAAACACAGATGAACACAGATAGGATTGCAATTTTTTTCGGTTACCGATGCAACCGGGGATGATATTACGGGCGTTTTGTGGGCATTGCCCACCCTACGTTTAATTCTGTCTGATTTAGTACGGCGAATTGAGTTGGGATTGATGTGTTATTTGAAAGTAAAATATGCGATCGATCGAAATCAAAACCAAGGCCATTCATTAACCCAGAAGTAATCTTCTTCCGGATATCGTTTAGTTTTTTGGGTTACTTTGATTGCGGCTTGACGACGAGCGATCGACCACTTACGGTGACGCCATAATACAAAGCCGGTGATAAACAAACCGATGGGTGCCAAACCTACCAATACATAGATAATCCGCATTCCCAATCCGCCATAACTACCGATATGTAAGGGGTAAAGAGAATACAGGATCTTAGTTGCTAAAGGGCCTTTATGAGCGGTGTTAACGCGCAAAACTTTACCGCTATATTGGTCAACATAAATCTGGCTATCGCTACTCGCACTACTCAGGGAAGTGTCTTGGGAAAACCTTTTCCCGACTCTATACAAACCTGTAGAATCTGCTGGGATATTGACCCAAATTGTTTGAGCTACTGGTAAAGCTTTATTGGCATTTTGTAAGATGCGATCGACTGGCAAAGTTTGTCGATCGGCAGCCGGGTTAGATTTGGTAGGAACAACAGGTAATGAAGTGGATGTGAGCGCGTAAACAGCTTGTTCAAACTGAGAGAAAAAGCTCATTGCTACCCCGGTAGATACAATGAGCAGAAGAAAAGCAACCGACAGCATACCCAATACTTTGTGGATATCGTAATTGAGTAATTTTGAGGGAGCTTTCCACCTAATCTTAAATCCTTGGATAAATTTCCGCCAACCAGTCCACAGAACAAGTCCGCTTACGCATAATACTAGCAGCAGAATACCGCAAATACCTACAACTAGCGAGCCTATTTCGCCGGCTAGAAAGTTTATATGTAATTCGACCAAAAAATTCATCAGAGTTTTTTCTTTCAGGCGCGAACCGAGGAGCGAACCATTGTAGGGATTGACGTAAACAAAAACTACCTGTTTGTCCTTAGATTCGCTCCATACTCTGTAAACGGCGGTGGGATTTTGAGGAATATCGATCGAGTCGATTTTCAGATTTGGATAAACAGAGTTAACCCGATTTACTACATATTGTAAAGATACCCGTTCTGGTTGTGGAACTACTTGTAATAACTGCGGATTTAGGAAGCGATCGATTTCATTACCAAATACCAATAAACTGCCAGTCAAGCAGATGGCAATCAGCAATATTCCCACCGTTACACCGATATATCGGTGCAGAACTAATGCCAGTTTACGTAATTTCATATCGAAACTTTAGTACATGAGTGATGCGAAAAATTGTCTGTTGGAATTAAGGGATAAATTTTTACCGCAGATGAGAGCAGATAAACGCAGATGAACGCAGATAAGAGAGCAGATAAGAGAGGTTTTTTAGGAAATCGATGCTATCGGATATGATATAACACATTAAACAGAGGTATGTTGTTGCACTTTAGCGCTAAAGCGCAACAACGTACCTAGAAATCAGTCTTTGTTTTGTGTCACTTGCATAAATCCTATATACTCCATCCGCATCCGATTCATCTGCGTACCCTTCGGGAAGGCTATCGCCTACATCTGCGTTTATCTGCTTACATCTGCGGTAAAAAAAATCAAAGATTTGGATTTCCGCAAAATGTCAAAACTCCAAACCAATTGTCGCCTGCACCGTCAAAGGCGCACCGGGGAAAACGCGCAGAGGGCCATTAGAAGCCTCATAATATCTAATGTCAAACAAATTCTTGACATTCAAACCGACTTTAAAGTTATCTCTTCTGTAGTAAAGAGCAGCATCGGTGCGAAAATAATCCGGTAGATAAAAACTATTGTCAAGATCTCCGGGACGTTCTCCTACATAGAAGAAACCCAAGCCGAAACCCAAACCGCGCAGATTTCCCCTTTGAAGTTCATAAGTTGCAAACAAACCAGCGCTATGTTTTGGGACGTTATCGAGTCGATTGCCAACTGGCAAGGCATTATCTTCAGTAATGGTGGCATCTGTATAAGCGTAAGAAGCAATTACTTTCAATCCTGGCAAGATTTCACCAGTTACATCTAACTCAACACCCCGGCTTCTTTGTTCGCCAGTTTGGATGGAAAAGTTAGCATCTCTGGGATCTGGTGTGAGAACGTTTTGGCGAGTCAACTGGTAAATAGCAAATGTGGAAGAAAGTCGGCCATCTAAAAGATCGGCTTTGACGCCTACTTCATACTGAGTGCCTGTTTCCGGCTTAAATAGTTCATTATTGAAGCCTGTACCGATTACAGGATTAAAAGAACGGCTGAAGCTGGCGTAGAGAGAAATCGGTTCGATCGGCTGATATACGATACCTACCCGTGGACTGAATGATTCTTCGGATTGTTTTGTTTCTGTATTGGCTAATTTATCGGTTAGCTGCTGTTCGTAGAAGTCAAAACGTCCGCCCAATATCAATTTAAATTTATCGAAAATCGATATTCGATCTTGGACGTAAAAGCCTGCCGATCGCGTCAGGGTAGCATTATCAAGACTGAAGGTAATTTCGCCGTTAGGGGAGCCATACACCGGGTTAAAAAGGTCGAGCGGTGCAATATCCCCAAAGTCGAATTTATTTTTGTAGTTGTTTTCCCTAAATAGCTCTACTCCAACGAGTAACTTATGATCGATCGGCCCTGTGGAAAAGTTACCGATTAAATCGGTTGCCATTATCTCGTTATCTGTACCGCTACTGCCTGTAGAGTAACCGCGAGTGAGAGTTCGGTTATCGGGTTCGAGGCTATTCGGGAAAAAACTATCTTGCTCGTAGGAAAACAGGGTAACCCGGAAACTATTTCGCAACGACCAATTTTCGCTGAAGCGATGCTCTAAATTGTATCCCAGTCTGTTAGCGTTGTTATCGATAAAATCTCGATTGGGTTCGGCGATATTGCGTTCGATCGGGATCTTGCCATTTGGGTTGGGAAGTACTGTACCTACCGCTGGCAAACCGCGATAGTTGGGAAAGCTCGATCGAATAAACTCTCCTTCCAGGGTTAGCTTTGTATCCTCAGTAATATCCCAACTTACTACGGGCGCAAAAAATAAGCGCTCGATTTGAGTAAAATCAACGAAGGTATTTGAATTTTCGTAAGAAGCATTGAATCGATAGAGGGAATTTCGGCTGCGGTTGAGCGGGCCACTCAAATCTATGGCTCCGCGATAAAAGCTAAAATTTCCAATGCTAAATTCAGCAGCATAAAACGGATCGGGTAGCGGTCTTTTTGTGACTAGGTTGATTACACCGCCGGGACTGCCTTGACCGAACAAAACTGATGCTGGCCCTTTGAGGACTTCTAATCTTTCCAGGTTTGCGGTTTCAGATGGAATTTGAGTGTTAGTGGAATCCCTTAAACCATTTCGGAGAATATTTGTGCTTTCAAAACCTCTAATATTAAAGGTTTCAAATGTGCTAATGGATGAACTGGTGGGATTGACGCCGCTGGTGCTTCTGACTGCTTCTTCTACGCGGGTGACTTGTCGATCTTCGAGTACCTGCTGGGGAACAACCTGAACTGCTTGGGGTACGTCCCGCAATGGCGTATCTGTGCGAGTTCCCGCAGTTGCAGAAGGCGCTCGATATCCTGTTTCGTCTGCTTCAGCGATCACAATCAGTTCAACCGATCGTTCTCTGGGAGGCTGAACCCTTGGGGAAGTGGGTTGGGTTGGTTGAACTTGAGTGACCGGTTCTCCTGTTGGGGAAGTCGGTTGAGTTGGTTGAACTTGAGTGACCGGTTCTCCTGTTGGGGAAGTCGGTTGAGTTGGTTGAACTTGAGTGACCGATTCTCCTGTTGGGGAAGTCGGTTGAGTTGGTTGAACTTGAGTGACCGGTTCTCGTGTTGGGGAAGTCGGCTGAGTTGGTTGAACTTGAGTGACCGATTCTCGTGTTGGAGAAGTCGGCTGAGTTGGTTGAACTTGAGTGACCGGTTCTCCTGTTGGAGAAGTGGGTTGAGTTGGTTGAACTTGAGTGACCGGTTCTCGTGTTGGGGAAGTTGGTTGAGTTGCTGTACCGGATGCAGTATTCAAACTGACAACTAAACCCCGATTTTGGGAAGTCACTTGTGCGGTGGGTACATCCGCTGCTCCGATAACTTTAACTCTGATACTGTTGATATCCAGTCGGGTAACTTCTATCGATCGAATTCCCGGTGCGGGATTGTCTTGGCGAAAGGAATCTCCTTCTGGCAAACGCAATTGCGCGGTAATAATATCGGCAAAAAAGGTTTCGCCATACTTGCCGGTGAAGGCTTGTAGCGGTTTACCATCGATCGTTTCTAAGATGACCTCAATGCCATTGGGTGTCGGGTTGAGCTTTACGGCAGTTACTTGCGCGATTTGCGCCTTTGCAGGCGCTGCGACTAACACCGATACGGCTCCTGCAAACCCAAGCGCATTGAGGAATTGCAGTTGTTTCACTCAAATCTCCTCACATACAACAAGCGGATCGGATAGCGCTCTGCTCCACCGCACAGGCGATGCTGCACTGTGCGTGAATTGTCGCGCTACCAGCTAAACAGGAATAATTCTTAACTGATTGAGTTTTCTACTTGCTAATTAATTTCAAGTAAATGCAACAGATATTCATTAAGCAGTAAGGGTGTGTACTTTGTCAAGGCTCCTCATCCCGGAATTGGAATTCATCTGATTTCCATCTAGAAGCGGTATGAATCTTCCCAAAGATAGATTGTTTATTTGAGCAAAGCCTAATATAAACAAAGGTTTTGGGTATCCCGTTTTCGGCAGTTGTCTATCTGGCTGGCGATCGCTCTTGTTGCCTTTAACTTGCCAATAACATTAGTTTAACTTATCAAAAAGTCCAGAAGCATTTGCAAATATTTTGCGTAACTACTTGCTAATAACTGAGAATATTGCTTATGCTTAGTGAAAATTAATTGCGAATTAATTGCAAAAGCTTAAAGTAGTTGCTGAGAGGTATGTTGTTGCGCTGTCTTCGCTAGGCTGCGGTTTCTCACCCGTTGGTGATGTGCAAAAAATTTCTCCGCGTCCCCGCGCCCGTCTCAACCAACTACTTATGACCGCACCCTTTGTCTTGTGACACTTGGGTAAGTCCTCAAAAAAATCTTCCAAAACCAGTGCAGTGAAAGAAGCCAACACCACCCGCTTCTGACTGACTCGATCGTTGTGGCGTTCTCGATAGCACCGAAGAAAATGACCGATTCTGACAATGACTCTGCAAAACTCCCCGTAGGTTGTACCTCTTTCGCGGACATCTTGCGGTATAGGGCTTTACATCAACCTCAGCAACGCGCTTTTACCTTTTTGCAAGAGGTTGAAGGCGAGGAAACGAGTTTAACTTATCAAGAATTCGATCGCCGCAGTCGAGCGATCGCATCTCAACTACAGAGTTTGGGTTTAAGTGGGGAACGCGCTTTGCTGCTTTACCCGCCGGGATTGGATTATTTGGCGGCTTTTTTCGGTTGTTTGTATGCGGGAGTGATAGCTGTTCCCGCTTATCCGCCGCGCAACAAACGCAACACGCCCAGGATAAAGGCGATCGCATCTGACGCACAAGCAGCGATCGCGCTTACTACATCGGCGATCGAATCTAAAGTCAAATCCCTGCTAGAAGAAGAAATCGGGACAGAAACTTTACAATGGCTGACTACAGATAATCTCGATCCAAACATAGAAGATTATTGGCAAAAACCCTTTATTGAAGCGAATACATTAGCTTTTTTGCAATATACTTCCGGTTCTACAGGAGAGCCGAAAGGGGTAATGGTGAGTCACGGCAACTTGTTGCACAACGCCGCAGTGACTTATCGTTTAATGGAACATTCGCCAAACAGTAAATTTATTTCTTGGTTGCCGACTTATCACGATATGGGATTGATCGGTGGGATATTGCAACCTTTATATGGAGGATTTCCTTGCATTTTAATGTCGCCGACATCTTTTTTGCAGCGTCCCTATCGGTGGTTGCAGGCGATTTCCCACTATCGAGGTACTACCAGCGGTGGCCCTAATTTTGCTTACGAATTGTGTATTGAAAAAATTACACCAGAACAACGCCAGACGCTCGATTTAAGCAGTTGGAATGTGGCTTTTAACGGTGCGGAACCAGTCCGTCACGATACTTTAGAGAGATTTTCTGCTACTTTTGCCGAGTGTGGATTTCGCCGGGAAGCTTTTTATCCCTGTTACGGGATGGCGGAAGCAACTTTGATGGTTGCTGGTGGAATTAAGAGATTTTCACCAACTATTAAAAGTGTTCGGGCGAGTGCGCTGGAATGCGATCGCGCGATCGAAGTTGAAGGTGAAAATGAGGATATCCGAAGTTTTGTCAGTTGCGGTCAAAGTATCCCAGACCAGGAGATTGCGATCGTGCATCCGGAAAAATTAACTCGTTGTTTACCGGATGAAGTCGGTGAAATTTGGGTATCTGGGCCAAGTGTAGCCCAAGGTTATTGGCATCGCACTCAAGAAACAGAAGAAAATTTCCGCGCCTATTTAGCAGATAGCAAACAAGATGCCTGCACCACAGGGCCTTTTTTGCGAACTGGGGATTTGGGATTTTGCCAAAATGGCGAACTTTTCGTCACGGGAAGAAGCAAAGATTTAATTATCATACGCGGTCGCAACCTCTATCCGACTGACATCGAACTAAGCGCAGAACGCAGTCATCCAGAATTGCGATCGAGTAGCGGTGCGGCATTTGCTGTCGAAATTGGCAATGAAGAACAATTGGTAGTCGTACAAGAATTGCAGTTTCGATCGAAAGCGAATGTCGAGGAAGTTATCGCCGCAATTCGCAAAGCTGTCTCGGAAGAACATGAGGTACAAGTTTATGCTGTGGTGCTGATTAAAGCGGGTAGTATTCCTAAAACTTCCAGCGGTAAAATTCAACGTCGTGCTTGTCGGTCAGAATTTTTGGCAGGCAAGTTGGATGTCTTGGGTAGCAGTATTCTGAATTGTGGGGAAAAGGGAGAAGATGCTACTCGCCTGAATCGAGAAGCAATCTTAACAATTGCGGCGATCGATCGCCAATCAATACTGGAATCTTACCTTCAGGAACAAGTCGATCGAGTGCTGGGAATAGCGCCAGCTTCTGCGGACAAACAGCAACCTTTGAGCAGTTTCGGTCTGGATTCTTTAAAAGTTTTTGAGTTAAAAAACCGCATTGAGGGCGATTTTCAAGTAGCCGTATCTGTGGCAGATTTGTTCGAGGGTGCGAGTATTTCGATGTTGGCAACGCAGATACTCGCTCAAATAACGGCGGGAGAAACAAAATCCTTAGTGCCTATCTCTCCAGTTGGCAATATTGCGACAGAATATCCTCTTTCTTTCGCTCAACAGAGATTGTGGTTTATCAATAAGTTAGAGCCAAATTCGGCTGCTTATAACATTGCCATAGCCGTTTACCTGACTGGACGAATCAACGAAGCAGCTTTGTCACAAAGCCTTCAGGAAATTATCAAACGTCATGAAGTTCTGCGGATGAGTTTCAAGGCAATGGATGGGCAACCAATGCAAGTTATCCATCCAGAGATAGATTGGCAATTAGGGGATTGCAAAACCGTTAAAAAATCATCAATTCAAGATTATTTAACTGACGAAGCGCAGCAGATTTTCGATTTAGAAGACGGAGGTTTATTGCGAGCTAAATTGGTGCGTGTGGGAGAAGAGGAAAACATCTTGCTTCTCGTCATGCACCATATCGTCTCGGATGGCTGGTCGATCGGCATTTTTATCCGAGAAATAGTAGCGCTTTACGAAGCTTTTTCTAGGGGAAAACCTTCTCCGCTGGCGAAATTACCGATTCAGTATAAAGATTTTGCCTATTGGCAACAGCAACAGCAAGTTGAAGTGTTCCAAACGCAGCTTGCTTACTGGAAACACCAGTTAGCTGGCAATCTTCCCGTACTGAATCTACCAACAGATCGTGCGCGATCGCCAGTCACGACTTTTCGAGGCGCTAAGCAAACTTTAGCTTTTCCAAAAGTTCTCAGGCAAGCAATTTTAGAGCTAAGTCAGCAAGAAAGTGCCACCTTATTTATGACTTTGCTGGCGGCATTTAAAACATTGCTATATCGCTATACAGAGCGAGAAGATATTCTCGTGGGGTCGCCTATTGCTAACCGCAACCGCAAGGAAATAGAAGGATTAATTGGCTTTTTTGTCAATACTTTGGTGTTGCGAAGTAACTTGGGTGGCAATCCCAGTTTTAGAGAGTTATTGCGGCGAGTCCGCAAGGTGGCTTTGGAGGCTTACGCTCACCAAGATTTGCCGTTTGAAAAGTTGGTGGAGTTACTGCACCCAGAACGAGATTTAAGTCACACGCCGCTGTTTCAGGTAATGTTCGCTCTCCAGAATTTCCCATTGCCAGCACAACAAATACCCGGTCTTAGTTGGCGCGTTGAAGAAATCGATCATAAAACGGCGAAGTTCGATTTAACTTTATTTGTGGAAGATACGGGACGGGAACTAATCGGAACTGTGGAATACAACACAGATCTGTTTAATGCAGATACGATTACCCGGATGTTAGGGCATTTTTCGACTTTGCTGGAAGGTATCGTTGAAAATCCCGATCGAGCTATTTCCGATCTACCTTTGTTGACGGAAGCCGAACGGCAACAAATTTTGATAAATTGGAACGATACCAAAACAGAATTCCCGTCAAATGTTTGCATTCACAAACTGTTTGAAGCTCAGGTAGAAAGAACGCCAGATGCGATTGCTGTTGTCTGCCAAGATGACAAACTAACTTACCGAGAACTAAACCAAAGGGCAAATCAGCTAGCACATTACCTGCAAAATTTAGGCGTGAAGCCAGAAGTTTTGGTTGGCATTTGCGTAGAGCGATCGCTTGAAATGCTCGTTGGGCTTTTGGGCATCTTGAAAGCGGGCGGCGCTTACGTACCTCTAGATCCTAGCTATCCAAAAGAGCGATTGGCGTTCATGTTGGAGGATGCAAAACCACCCATTTTGCTGACTCAACAGCGCTTATTAGATAGAATACCTCACCACTCAGCAAAGGTTATATGTTTGGATAGAGATTGGCAAGAAATTGCTGTCACAAGTTGCGATAATTGCCTTAGCAATGTCAGTGCTGAAAACTTAGCCTACGTTATTTATACTTCCGGTTCTACAGGTAAGCCGAAAGGAACTTTAATTCAGCATCAAGGACTGGCAAACTATCTGAATTGGTGTACTCAAGCATATATTGTCGAGCGAGGAGAAGGAGCGACAGTTCACTCTTCAATTTCCTTCGATATGACGATTACAGGGCTATTTTCGCCTTTATTGGTAGGTCGGAGCGTCGAACTTCTTCCGGAAGATAAAGGTATAGAAAGTCTTGCTGCTGCTTTGCGAAATGGATCGAATTTTAGCCTTGTCAAAATTACACCAGCCCAGTTAGAATTACTCAGTCACCAGTTATCCCCTCAAGAAGCAGCAGGTCGAACGAGAGCATTTATTATTGGTGGGGAAAATCTGTTAGCACAGACAACAGCTTTCTGGCAAAAATATGCGCCAGAAACGATGTTAATCAATGAATACGGCCCGACAGAAACGGTAGTTGGTTGTTGCGTTTATCAAGTCACCGAAAAAGATCGATCGGGGTCTATTCCGATCGGTCGTCCCATTGCCAACACTCAACTTTACATTTTAGACCGGAATCTTCAACCCGTACCTGTCGGAATTACAGGGGAATTGTATATCGGTGGCGCGGGTGTGGCGAGGGGTTATTTACATCGTCCCGAACTCACTAGCGAACGCTTTATTGCTAATCCTTTTGTGGCGGGAGAAAGGCTTTACAAAACAGGCGATTTGGCGCGTTATCGTGCTGATGGAATTATCGAATATTTTGGTAGAATTGACCATCAGGTGAAGATTCGCGGTTTCCGGATCGAACTATCGGAAATTGAAGCGGTGTTGAGTCAGCATTCCAAGGTGCGGGAATGTGCAGTTTTGGCAAAATGCGATCGCCTCATCGCTTATGCAGTTCTCCATCCTGGAGAAAATCTCACCATTAGTGAATTGCGAACCTATTTGGCAGAAAAATTGCCAGAATACATGGTGCCATCTGCCTTGGTGACGTTGGATGAAATGCCGCTGACGGTGAATGGTAAAGTCGATCGTCAGGCGTTACCTGTAACGGAAAGTCTGCGTCCAGAATTAGAAGTTGCCTATGTTTCGCCGCAAACTGAACTGCAACAAATTATCGCCACCATCTGGCAAGAAGTATTGCGTTTAAAAAAAGTGGGTATTTATGACAACTTTTTCGACCTCGGCGGACATTCATTGTTGATAGTCCAAGTTCATAGCAGAGTACAAGCGAAGTTGGAGAAAAACATTTCGATGGTTGAGATGTTTAAATATCCCACGATCGAATCATTGGCCAAACATTTAAGTCCTCAACGAGAAGAAAAGCCAATATTCCAAGAAATTAGCGATTCAGCTCAAAAGCAAAGATTGGCTTTGAGTCGTCAAAAACAATTAATGAAACAAGTGAGATGGGGAAATGAGTGAGGAGTTAGAAAGCATAGCGATCGTCGGTATGGCGGGTCGCTTTCCGGGTGCGAAAAACGTTGATGAATTTTGGCAAAATATCCGGGATGGCGTTGAATCGATCGAGTTTTTCAATGATGAAGAACTGTTGGATTCGGGAATTGAGCCGGAGGAATTGCAGAAACCCAATTATATAAAAGCTGGTGCGACTTTAGGAGATATAGATTTATTCGATGCGGCCTTTTTTGGCTTTAGTCCCAGAGAAGCGGAAATGACCGATCCGCAACATCGGCTGTTTTTAGAATGCGCTTGGGAAGCATTGGAAAATGCTGGTTATAATTCGGAAACTTACCCCGGTCGAATTGGCGCTTTTGCTGGGGTTGGTTGGAACAGTTACCTGTTCAACAATCTCTATGCAAATCGCGAATTTATCGAAGCGGTTGGCGGACATCAAACTTTGATGGGAAATGACAAAGATTTCCTGACAACTCGCATTTCTTATAAGTTGAATTTGCGGGGGCCAAGTATCAATGTTCAGACTGCTTGTTCCACATCATTGGTAGCAACAAGTTTGGCTTGTTCAAGCTTGCTAAGCTATCAATGCGATATGGCTTTGGCGGGGGGAGTTTCCATATTTGTGCCGCATAAAGCGGGATATTTATATCGCGAAGGCGGGTTTTTATCTCCCGATGGACATTGCCGCGCCTTTGATGCCAAAGCACAGGGAACTGTAATTGGTAATGGTGTGGGAATAGTAGTTTTGAAGAGATTATCGGATGCGATCGCAGATGGAGATTGCATTCATGCCGTCATCAAATCTGCTACTATTAATAATGATGGTGCTTTAAAAGTTGGATATACAGCGCCGAGTGTGGAGGGACAAACAAGAGCGATCGCAGAAGCAATTGCCTTAGCAGGAATTAATCCCGAAACTATTAGTTATATCGAAACTCATGGCACCGCCACACCTTTAGGAGATCCGGTAGAAATTGCCGCACTGACAGAAGCTTTTTCACTTTATACAAATAAGACAGAATTTTGTGCGATCGGTTCTGTAAAAACTAATATCGGACATTTAGATGCAGCGGCGGGTGTTGCGGGTTTAATTAAAACCGTTCTTGCTCTCAAAAATAAACAAATACCTGCTACTTTGCATTTTGAAAAGCCTAATCCAGAAATTGATTTTGACAGCAGTCCTTTTTATGTAAATACCACACTTTCTGAATGGAAAAGTAACGGCGTTCCCCGTCGCGCCGGAGTCAGTTCTTTTGGAGTTGGGGGAACGAATGCTCATGTAATTTTGGAAGAATCTCCGCTGGAAAAGCCGGGTCGCAGGGTGGCCGGGTCGCAGGGGAAAAACTATCAATTATTAGTTCTTTCTGCTAAAACTAATTCGGCATTAGAAACGGCAACCATAAATTTAGTTGATTACCTCAAGCAACATCAAGATTTAAACTTAGCAGATGTTGCTTACACATTGCAGGTAGGAAGGCGAGCTTTCAACCATCGGCGTACTGTTGTTTGTCGGGATATAGAAGATGCAATTGTCGCACTTCAAGACCCCAAAAGAGTTTTCACTAGCATCCAGGAAACAAATTCGCGTCCCGTAGCTTTTATGTTTCCCGGACTGGGAACTCAATACGTTAATATGGCGAGGGAACTTTACCAAGTTGAGCCGACATTTCGCAAAATATTCGATCGCTGTTGCGAACTTTTCCAACCTCACCTTGGTTTAGACCTGCGAGATGTCCTTTATTCCAGTGAAAACAAACTGGATAAAAGTTCGGGTTTCGATTTACGAAAAATGCTAGGTCGTGGAGAGGAAAAAACAGATGCTGCGACTGAAAAGCTCAATCAAACCTTTCTGACACAACCTGCAATTTTTGCCGTTGAATACGCTTTGGCGCAATTGTTGATTGCTTGGGGAATTCATCCTCAAGCAACGATCGGTTACAGCATTGGGGAATATGTGGCGGCGTGTTTGGCAGAGGTTTTCTCCTTAGAAGAAGCCATTACTTTGGTCGCCAAAAGAGCGAAAACGATCCAAGAATTGCCGGGGGGAGCGATGTTGGCAGTTCCTCTTTCCGAGCAAGAAGTACAGCCTTTTTTGAACGACAAACTTTCCTTATCGGCAATTAATGGAGCCTCCCTTTGTGTAATAGCAGGTGCAATAGATGCGATCGAAGAATTAGAACAACTGTTAATAGACAAAGGATTGGCTTGCCGACGAATCGTTACTTCTCATGCTTTTCATTCTTACATGATGGAGGCGATCGCACCCAGCTTACGCGAACTCGTTAAAACCTTCAATCTCAAACTCCCAAAAATTCCTTATTTATCCAACGTCACCGGCACTTGGATAACCGCAGCAGAAGCAACAAATCCCGATTATTGGGTGAAACATTTATGCCAACCGGTTCGCTTTGCCGATGGAATTCAAGAATTGTGGAAAAAACAGCATCCCATTCTATTAGAAGTTGGCCCCGGTCAAACTTTGTGCAGCTTGGCATTACAATGTATAGAAGGCGATAAAATTGCGCTTTCTTCCCTGCGTCATTCCTACGATAGGCAGTCAGATATAGCATTTTTACTGAACGCATTGGGTCAACTTTGGTTGGCAGGAGTGCAGATAGATTGGTCGGCTGTTCATGGGAATGAAAATTGCCATCGTCTACCTTTACCGACCTATCCATTTGAACGCCAACGGTATTGGATTTCTGCACAAAAACAAACGCGGCTTGTGCCGAGCTTGCAGCCATGTTTTGAGGAAAAGAATCTCTCTCCATCTCAGGAAGAGGGGAGAATAGATCGTCAAGCACCTCGGAAAAGTTATGTTGCTCCTACTAACGAAATTGAGGAAAGGATTGCTCAACTTTTCCAACAATTACTGGGTGTGGAACAGGTGGGAATTAACGACAACTTCTTCGCTTTGGGAGGACATTCGCTGCTTGGGATTCAGTTAATTTCTCAATTGCGGAAAGACTTTCAAATAGATTTATCCCTGCGTCCTCTTTTTGAAGCGCCGACGGTGGCAGAGTTGGCATTATTTATCGAAGAAATCCTGCTCGATGAGTTAGAAAAATTACCTGAAGAAGAAGTTGAAGTGCTGGTGTCAGTTTCCCAGTCACAAGCACCCAAATTTAGCAGTCAGCGACGCTACAAGTTGCCGAATAATTTGGAAATTGTCTATCAAACGAAAGCGGAAGCTGATTATTTCTATGAAGATATTTTCCAAAATCGGGTGTATCTGAAGCATGGGATTAATTTACGCGATCGCGCCATTATTTTTGATGTTGGTGCTAACATCGGTATGTTTACGCTTTTTGCGTCGCAAAACTGCAACAATCCCACCATTTACTGTTTTGAGCCAGCACCGCCTCTGTTTGAAATTTTGCGCCTGAATACCACTTTCTATGAGATAAATGCCAAGCTGTTTAATTTTGCTATATCCAACGAACCTAAAACAGCAACATTTACCTTCTATCCCAACAGTTCGGGAATGTCTTCTTTCTATGCCGATAAACAGGAAGAGAAAGAAGTTTTAAAAGCTATCATGCTCAACCAATTGGAAAATGGTATGGCAGGGATGGAACAAGTGATGGAACACGCTGATGAATTGTTAGAAGAAAGGTTTAAAGCGCAACCTTTTACTTGTCAGTTGAGAACGATTTCTGAAATCATCAGCGAAAACAACGTAGAGCGCATCGATTTACTCAAAATTGACGTTCAAAAAAGCGAATTGGATGTCCTTCAAGGCATTAAAGAAAATGATTGGCAAAAAATCCAGCAAATTGTCATTGAAGTACACGATATAGAGGGACGACTGCAACAGGTAACTAACTTGTTGAAAAACCAAGGTTATCGCGTCGAAGCCGAACAAGAAGACTTGTATGAAGGCTCAAATATTCACAACGTATATGCAATCAGAAATTCAGGAGCGTAAATATGCAAGTAGTTGGTGTTGTGGGTGCAGGAGTGATGGGAGTTGGGGTGGCGCAAAACCTCGCGCAAACAGGACATCACGTCCTTTTAATAGATGTTTCAGAAGTAATTCTGGAACGTGCCAAACAAGAAATCAAAAATAATCTCCGCTTTCAAGGTTTTTTCAAGAAAAGCGAGCCAGCCGATCGTCCCGATGAAATTCTCAATCGCATCAAATTTTCTAGTGATTATCAAGTTCTAAAAGAGGCAGAATTTGTCATTGAAAATACAACAGAAAAATGGGAAATTAAACAGGATGTTTATGGTAAAATAGATGCTATCTGCCCAAAAAATTCTGTATTTGCTGCCAATACATCAGCGATTCCGATCACTCGCATTGCTTCAGTAACCAAGCGTGCGGATAAAGTGCTTGGGATGCACTTTATGAACCCCGTGCCAATGAAGCCGATGGTGGAAGCGATCCGGGGATATCACACTTCCGAAGAAACGATCGCAACGGCGAAAAAACTTTTGGCTCAGATGGGAAAAGAGTGTATTGTTGTCAATGATGCACCGGGTTTTGTATCTAACCGCGTGCTGATGTTGACTATCAATGAAGCGATTTTCGTGCTACAAGATCGAGTGGCTTCAGCAGAAGAAGTGGATCGAATTTTCAAAACCTGTTTCGGTCACAAAATGGGGCCATTGGAAACAGCGGATTTAATTGGATTGGATACGATTCTCTATTCAATTGAAGTTTTGTACGAAAGCTTTAACGACAGTAAATACAGGCCAAGTCCGCTGCTAAAGAAAATGGTGGACGCGGGATTGCACGGTCGGAAAAGCGGACAGGGTTTCTATACCTACAATTAAAAAAGGACTTAATAAATGCAAGAAATTTCCACCAAAATCAAAGCGTTTCTATCAAAATTTTTCCGAAATTACGACCTCCAGCCTGATGAAGATATCTTTGCTGTTGGTTTTGTTAACTCCATGTTTGCCATGCAACTGGTGCTGTTTATAGAGCAAGAGTTTCAAATTGCCATTGAGAATGAAGATTTGGAATTTGACAACTTTCGGACGATCGATGCGATGACGCGGTTAATCGACAAAAAGATGGTTGTATTGGCGGGAAAATGAGAGAGTATGAAACTTGAATTGACGGTTCAGCAAAAAGAAGATCGATCGCAATTTCGAGCTTTTGTGGATGCAGAAATTGTTCCTTTGGCAAATCAATGCGATCGCGAAGAACATACCCCCATTCAGCTAATAGAAAATCTAGCTAAAAAAGGATATCTAGGTGCGATTATCCCCAAGGATTTCGGTGGGAGTGGAATGGATGCGATCGCATACGGTTTGCTCAACGAAGAAATCGGTCGCGGGTGTTCTTCGCTGCGGAGTTTGCTGACTGTTCATAACATGGTTTCTCATGCAATTCTCAAGTGGGGAAACAAGCAACAAAAAGAGTATTGGCTTCCCAAATTAGCGACAGGCGAAGTCATTGCAGCTTTCGCTTTAAGCGAAGCAAATGTAGGTAGCGATGCCAAAAGTATAGAAACTACAGCCACACTTGACGGCGACACTTATCTCTTAAACGGACAAAAGAAATGGATTACCTACGGACAAATTGCCGATATTTTTTTAGTATTCGCTCAATGTGATGGCAAACCTTCTGCCTTTTTAGTGGAAAAAAACAGTCCGGGACTTGCCATCAAACCAATCTTCGGAATGATGGGTGTAAAAGCTTCCATGCTAGCAGAATTGCACCTAGATAACTGTCAAATTCCCGCAGAAAATATCGTCGGTAAACCAGGTTTTGGTTTCTCCTACATCGCCGCTTCCGCACTCGACTATGGAAGATACAGCGTCGCCTGGGGATGCGTAGGAATTGCACAAGCTTGCTTAGAAGCTTCCCTGCAATACACCAGTCAAAGAAAACAGTTCGGCGTTTATCTCAAAGAACACCAATTAATCCGGCAAATGATAACAGAAATGACTGCCAACTTAAAAGCAGCTAGATTACTTTGTTATCAAGCTGGATATCTTAAAGATACCCGCGATCCAAAAGCTATTTTAGAAACCTCAATTGCCAAATACTTCGCCTCCACAATAGCCACCAAAGCAGCAAACGACGCCGTACAAATTCACGGTGCAAACGGATGCAGCAGCGACTACCCAGTCCAAAGATACCTCCGCGATGCCAAAATCATGGAAATCATCGAAGGTAGCACCCAAATTCAACAAATTACCATCGCCGACCACGCCTACCAAGAATATCTTATCCCCTCTGAAACCCTTTGCGTAACTTCGCGTTAACCTTTGCGTCCTTTGCGTTAAAAAAAGAATATGACTCTCACAAAAAATCTACCTATAACCAACCCAACAATCGATAAAACAGTCATCAAATGTCTAGTTTGGGACTTAGATAACACCCTATGGAACGGCGTTTTACTAGAAGGCGATCGCATCACCCTAAAAAACCAAGTTATTGATATAATCCAAACCTTAGACAATCGCGGAATCTTGCAATCCATCGCCAGCAAGAACGACCCTGAGAAAGCGATCGCGCAACTGCAAGACTTCGGCTTACACGAGTATTTCATCTATCCCCAAATCAACTGGAATTCCAAAGCATCCTCTATTCAAGAAATCGCTAAATTACTCAATATTGGTACAGATGCGATCGCCTTCATCGACGATCAACCCTTTGAACTGGAAGAAGTCAACTTTTCCCTTCCCGAAGTCCTCTGTATCAACGCCTCAGAACTAGAGGATTTGCTACAAAGAGATGAAATGAATCCTCGTTTTATTACAGAAGATTCAAAAAAGCGAAGATTAATGTATATTAGCGATTTAGAACGGCAAAACGCTGAAAAAGAATTCATTGGCCCTCAAGAAGAATTTTTAGCTACACTTAACATGACCTTTACCATCTCTTCTGCCAAAGAAGAAGATTTGCAACGCGCCGAAGAATTAACAGTACGCACACACCAATTAAACACAACAGGTTACACTTATTCCTATGACGAACTGAATCATTTTCGCCAGTCAGAAAACCACAAATTACTCATTGCCAGTTTAGAAGATAAATTTGGCAGTTACGGCAAAATTGGCTTAGCACTTGTGGAATGCCAAAACAGCGTATGGACAATCAAACTTTTGCTGATGTCCTGTCGCGTCATGTCCAGAGGCGTCGGGACAATTACGCTCAATTATATTTTGAGTTTAGCTAAACAAAATAACGTCCGGTTGCGTGCCGAGTTCGTTTCTAACAATCGCAATCGGATGATGTATGTAGCTTACAAGTTTGCGGGTTTTAAGCAAATTGAAAAGCAAGGCGACTTGGAAATTTTAGAAAATGATATGACGCGAATTCAACCCGCTCCCGATTATGTAAAACTTCAGATTTTGGGGTAAAAGTATTATGGATATCAAAAAAGCAGAAATATTAGCAAAAAAATCTAACTTTTCGCCTGCAAAACGAGCGCTTTTAGAAAAACGATTGCGGGGAGAAGTTAAATCCGATTCCCAATTAAAAACTATTCCTCGACGTGCCGAACAAAGTCCTGCACCTCTCTCCTTTGCACAACAGCGATTGTGGTTTCTGCATCAATTTGATTCGGGAAACGCTTACAACGAACTTTCCGCTGTCCATTTAAAAGGTTCGTTGAATGTGGAGGCGCTGGAGAAAAGTTTGAATGAAATTGTGCGCCGTCACGAAGCTTTGCGAACTACTTTCGAGATGGTGGATGGACAAGCCGTGCAAATTATCCATCCCAGTTTGGATTTTAAGCTGTCAGTAACAGAACTGGGGACAGCAGAAATTCAAAATTTTGTAGTTGAGGAAGTTAAAAGACATTTCGACTTAACCAAAGCACCTTTGTTGCGAGGCACATTGCTGAAACTGGGTGAGAAAGAATATGTGCTGGTGTTCGTCATGCACCATATTATTTGTGATGGTTGGTCGATGCGATCGCTCATTCGCGAAGTAGCAGCACTTTACGAAGCATTTTCTCATAACAAACCCTCCCCATTGCCAGAACTTCCCATTCAATATGCTGACTTTGCCGTTTGGCAGCGTCAATGGTCTAAAGAGCATTTGCAAAACCATCTTTCCTATTGGAAAGAACAGCTAGCAGGTGCAACAAAGGTTTTAGAACTCCCCACAGATAAACCCCGACCTGCCGTCCAAACTTTCCAAGGTGCAACGACTCATTTCCAACTATCGCCGAGTTTAACCGAAAAGCTGAAATCTCTAAGTCAGCAGTCAAATTGCACTTTATTTATGACCCTGCTGGCGGCATTTCAAACTTTACTTTATCGCTATACCGAACAGGAAGATATATCAGTTGGAACTCCGATCGCTAATCGCAACCGCAGCGAAATTCAGGCATTAATTGGAGTTTTTGTCAATACTCTGGTAATGCGAACCGACCTGTCAGGAAATCCAACTTTTCGGGAATTGCTCAGTCGCGTCCGTCAGGTAGCATTAGGTGCTTACGCACACGAAGATTTGCCTTTCGAGCAACTGGTAGAAGAATTGCAACCAGAACGAAACTTGAGCCATCAACCGCTGTTTCAAGTGATGTTGGTTTTGCAAGAAAATCTGACACCAGAATTAGTGCTGTCTGGTTTAACTTTGAAGCGGTTAAACACAGATAGTAAAACGGCAAAGTTCGATTTGACCTTGTACTTAGTGGACAGCGAACCAGCAATAACGGGAGCGTTTGAATACAGTACCGACTTATTCGAGGCTGCCACAATTGATAGGGCGATCGCACATTTTACAACTTTGTTAGAAGGCATCGTTTCTCATCCCGATCGCCATCTATCGGAATTACCGTTATTAACCGAAGCGGAACGGCAAACTTTATTAATCCAGTGGAACGATACCGCTAGCGAATTCCCCGAACATAGCTGCATTCACGAGTTATTTGAAGCTCAAGTTGAGCTAACCCCCTCTGACATAGCGGTGGTTTTTGAAGACCGACAGCTAACTTACCGAAAACTCAACCAACAAGCAAATCAATTAGCACATTTTCTGCGAAAACAAGGCGTGCAACCAGATGGATTGGTAGGCGTTTCTATGGAGCGCTCCCCAGAAATGGTAGTAGCGCTGTTGGGAATTCTCAAAGCAGGCGGAGCTTACCTTCCTATCGATCCAAGTTATCCCCAATCTCGGCTGGCTTTTATGTTAGAAGATTCCCAAATCGAGATATTGCTAACTCAAGAAAGATTGCTAGCAGGATTACCAGAAAATACAGCCAAAATAGTCTGCTTAGACGGCGACTGGGCAACGATTGCCAAAGAAAGTGCAGATAATCCCATCAAAACTGCTACGGCTGAAAATTTAGTTTATACAATCTACACTTCTGGGTCTACCGGAATGCCGAAGGGAGCGATGAATACCCACCGAGGGGTTTGCAATCGCTTAGTGTGGATGCAAAATGCTTACCAATTAACATCAAAAGATAGAGTTCTTCAGAAAACTCCTTTTAGTTTCGATGTCTCGGTTTGGGAATTTTTCTGGCCTTTATTGACTGGAGCCAGATTAGTTGTAGCCAAACCGGAAGGTCATAAAGATAGCGCTTATTTAGTTAATCTCATTGCACAAAATCAAATCACTACTTTGCATTTCGTGCCGACGATGCTGCGAGCTTTTTTGGCAGAATCGGAACTGGAAACTTGCAGTTGTTTGAGACAGGTGATTTGCAGTGGGGAGGCGTTACCTTTTGAACTTCAGGAACGCTTTTTCGATCGCTTAGATGCAGAATTACACAATCTCTATGGCCCTACAGAAGCGGCGATCGATGTAACTGCCTGGACTTGTCAGCGCGATCGCAAGCGATCGATCGTCCCCATCGGTCGTCCCATTGCTAACACCCAAATTTATCTGCTGGATTCCTATCTGCAACCAGTGCCAATCGGCGTACCGGGCGAACTTTATATTGGTGGCGTAGGATTAGCCAGAGGTTATCATCGCCGTCCCGAATTAACTGCCGAAAAATTTATTTCTAATCCCTTCTTGAAAAGTTCTGAATTTAATTCAAAACTCTACAAAACTGGAGATTTAGCAAGATATCTTCTCGACGGCAACATCGAATTTCTCGGTCGCCTCGACGACCAAGTAAAAATTCGCGGTTTCCGTATTGAATTGGGGGAAATTTCGGGAGTTTTGAATCAACATCCCCAAGTGCGGAATTGCTTGGTTTCGGCGCGAGAAGACGAACCCGGTCAAAAGCGGCTGGTCGCTTATGTAGTGCCGCAAGGAGAAGCAAGGTTGAGTATTAGCGAACTGCGTTGCTTTCTGAACCAGAAATTGCCCGAATATATGCTGCCATCAGCTTTTGTGATGCTGGAAGCATTGCCGCTGCTGCCCAATGGTAAAATCGATCGCCGCGCTTTGCCAGCACCCGATGCCGCCAGACCGGATTTGCGATCGACCTACACCGCACCCAGGACAATAGTCGAGGAATTACTGGCCGGGATTTGGTCGAAGGTACTCGGTATCGAACGAGTAGGTATCAACGATAACTTCTTCGAGCTAGGTGGGGACTCCATCCTCAGCATCCAAGCGATCGCCAAAGCCAAGCAATCGGGTTTGCAGCTAACTCCCAAGCAAATGTTTGAGTACCAAACGATCGCGGAATTAGCAGCAGTAGCGAGTAATAGCGCAACTATTCAGGCGGAACAGGGAGCAATAACCGGAGAAGTACCCTTAAACCCCGTACAGCACTGGTTTTTTCAGCAAAATATCCCAGATATGCACCATTGGAATCAAGCTGTGTTGCTGGAAATGCAGCAACGCCTCGACCCAGCCTTGTTAAAGCAAGCGGTGCAACACTTAATCGCTCACCACGACGCGCTGCGCCTTCGCTTCGTGCAAGCAGAATCCGGCTGGCGGCAGGTTAATGCGGCTCCCGACGAGATGGTTCCGTTTACACAGGTAGACTTGTCAAAAGTGCCAGCAGACGAGCAAGAATCAGTTTTGCAAGCTACTGCCGATCGATTGCAGGCCAGTTTGAGCCTGTCAGATGGGCCAATGATTCGCTTTGCCTGGTTTGACCTTGGCCCGCAAAAGCCCAGTTGCTTGCTCATCGCCATCCATCACTTAGTTGTCGATGGCATTTCTTGGCGAGTTTTGTTGGAAGATTTGCACGCCGCTTGCACTCAGATCAGTCACGGCGAGGCGATACAATTGCGGCTGAAAACTACTTCCTTTAAGCAGTGGAGCGAACGTCTGACCGAGTACGCACAGTCACCATCGCTACGGGAAGAGTTGGCGTATTGGTCTGCTGAGTCGCGCCGCGAGGTGTTGCCTTTGCCATTAGATTATCGGCTGGGCGAAAATACTGTAGCTTCAGCTTACACGGTATCAGTTGCGCTCAGTGTGACAGAAACTCAAGCTTTGCTACAGGAAGTGCCGCAGGTTTATCGCACTCAAATTGATGATGTGTTGCTCACCGCAGTAGTGCAAGCTTTGGTGCAGTGGAGCGATCGATCTAACGTTTTAATTGACTTAGAAGGTCACGGTCGAGAAGACATTTTTGAAGATATCGATTTATCTTTAACTGTGGGTTGGTTTACTGCGATTTTCCCCGTACTTTTGCAATTGGAAAAAGGAACGCATCCAGTCGAGGCATTGCGATCGATTAAAGAGCAGTTGGCGCGGATTCCGAATCAAGGTTTTGGCTATGGCGTCCTGCGCTATCTGTGTGCAGACCGGGAAATTACCTCACAACTCAGTTCGCTTCCCAAAGCTGAATTTATTTTTAACTATATGGGTCAGGTGGATCGATATTTGCCCGATCGATCTATGTTTAAACTCAGTCGATCGATTCTGGGATTAAATCGCAGTCCGCGAGGAACTCGCAGTCATGTTTTAGAGTGCGGGGCGTTTGTGATTGGCGGTCAATTGTGGCTGAATTGGACTTGCAGTGAGAATTTGCATCACCGTTCTGTCGTGGAGAATTTGGCTGAAAGTTGTCTGCAAGTTTTACGGAATATTTTGGATCGCTGTCAATCTCCGCAATCTGAAGAGTATACGCCTGCTGATTTTCCAGATGTGGAACTGAGCGATGAATTACTGGAGAAAGCTTTGGACGAAATCAGTTTTTAGTCATTACACCTCTCCAAAAAAGAATCTCAAAGGGCAGGCAAGATGCCTACCCCACAAGAGTTACAAAAAAAATCTCGATAACAACTGACAAATGAGCAAGAAAAACATTGAAGCTATTTATCCGCTTTCTGCGACGCAACAAGGGATGTTGTTCGAGACTGTATTAGCTCCCTGTTCGGGAGTTCATATCGAGCAGTTAACTTGTGCGTTACGCGGAGATTTGAACGTTTCAGCTTTTGAGAAAGCTTGGCAGCGGGCGATCGATCGACATTCGATTTTAAGATGCGGTTTTGTTTGGCAGGAACAACCGGAACCTTTGATGGTAGTTTTGCGCCAAGTGGAAGTACCTCTAGAGCGTCAAGACTGGCGCAATCTTTCCGAGTTAGAACAACAAGAAAAGCTGCAAGTTTTTCTGGAAACGGAACGCCAGCGCGGTTTTGATGTCACCCGCGCACCTTTGATGCGTCTGACTCTCATTCATTTAGCTGCAAATTGTCATCAATTTATTTGGAGCCATCACCATTTATTGCTAGATGGATGGTCTTTGCCTTTAATTTTTAAAGAAGTTTTTGCTTTTTATGAATCGTTTTGTCGAGGGGAAGAATTATATCTAAAACCGCCCCGTCCTTACAAAGAATATATTGTTTGGCTGAAACAGCAAGATTTAGCTAAGGCAAAGGAATTTTGGGGGAAAACTTTGCAGGGTTTCGCAAAGCCAACTCCATTAGGTATACAAGTAGATGCTGGTAATTTTTACGGCCAAGAACAGCGTTACGGTGAATGCTCTGCACAACTACCAGCGTCAGCTTTGCAGCAGCTACAGTCTTTAGTAAAAGTTAATCGTCTGACTCTCAACACGCTGATTCAGGGAGTTTGGGCATTGCTGCTCAGTCGTTATAGCGGAGAAAGAGATGTTATATTTGGCACTACTGTATCAGGGCGTCCTGCGGATTTGGAGGGAAGTGAATCGGCGATCGGACTTTTCATCAATACTTTGCCAGTCAGGGTAAAAGTTTCTCCTACCCTATCCCTGCGGTCTTGGCTGACAGAAATCCACAAGTATAATTTGGAACTGCGGGAGTATGAATACACTCCAGGCGGAGAAGTTTATCGATCGAGTGAAGTACCTGGAGCCTTACCCCTTTATGAAAGCCTTCTAGTTTTCGAGAATTTCCCCGATTTATCTATCCTAGAATCTGCCAATTTAACTATTGATATAGTTAATTACCGTTTTCAAGGCGCACAAACAAAATACGCCCTGACTTTGCTAGTTAGTCCGGTGGCGGAATTAAGGTTGCAAATTGTCTATGATAGACGCCGTTTTGATGGAAATAGCGTTAGCAACATTTTGGCACATTTCCAAACTTTGCTGCGGGAAATTATTAGTAATCCAGAACAAAATCTGGCAACGCTTTTAGAAAAAATTCCAGTCAGCGAAATTCCGCAAGTTAAATCTGTAAATAAAAGCGATCGCCAAAACTTCCCAACGGCTTTTTTAGCGCCGCGTACCCCCGTAGAAGAATTACTGGCAGCCATTTGGACACAACTTCTCGGAGTCGATCGCGTAGGAATTAACGACAGCTTTTTTGAATTAGGCGGACATTCCTTACTGGCTACGCAAATTATTTCTTGCGTGCGCGATACCTTTGGTGTAGAATTGCCCCTGCGCCACTTGTTTGAAGTACCTACCATAGCAGCTTTAGCCGCACAAATTGAAACGGCGATGAAAGCGGTAAAAGGAGAAGGAAAGCACAAGAAATTAGCTGAAGTTCCTCCCATAAAACCCGTTTCTCGAAATGTCGAGTTACCTTTATCTTTCGCACAGGAACGATTGTGGTTTATCGATCAATTAGAACCTGGCAACTATGCTTATAATATTCCCGCCGCCGTGCGTATTGTGGGGGAACTGAATCTAACGGCGTTGGCAAAAAGCCTCAGCGAAGTGGTGAAACGACACGAAACTCTGCGAACTACTTTCACCACTGCGAACGATCGACCGATTCAAGTTATCGATGCGATCGGGAATTTCCAATTGTCGGTTTTAGATTTCACCACAATGGAAAATCCAGAATCCTCAAGTAAAAATTTCATGCTTGCGGAAGCACAAAAACCATTTGATTTAGAGAAAGGGCCATTGTTGCGAATTACTCTGCTACGGTTGAATTCAGCAGAACATATATTAGTGCTGACAATCCACCACATTATCTTTGATGGTTGGTCGATCGGGGTATTGATTCGAGAAGTAGCTGCACTTTATGAAGCGTTTTCCACTGGAAAAGCTTCTCCGCTGCCAGAATTGCCGATCCAGTACGCGGATTTTGCAGTTTGGCAGAGAAATTGGTTGCAGGGAGAAGTTTTGGAAACGCAATTAGCTTACTGGAAACAGCAATTGAGCGGTAATTTACCAGCGTTGCAATTGCCTGTCGATGGCTTCGCCTCGGCCTTCGGCCTACGTCCGCGTGGCAATAATACTTTTCAAGGTGCAACCTATTCTTTTACGCTTCCCGCGACTTTATCTTCAGATCTTAAAACGCTTAGTCGCAAAGAAGGCGTTACCCTATTTATGACCATGCTGGCAGCTTTTCAAACGCTGCTATATCGCTGGACGGGTCAGGAAGATATCCTTGTTGGCACTGATGTTGCCAATCGAAACCGCCGCGAAACTGAATCTTTGATTGGGTTTTTTGTTAATATTTTAATTCTGCGTACTTCCTTGGCTGGCAACCCTAGTTTTCGAGAATTATTGGGGCGTGTTTTACAGGTAACTTTAGGAGCATACGCTCACCAAGACTTGCCTTTTGGCAAATTGGTAGAAATTCTGCGACCGGAGCGATCGTCCATACACACGCCTTTGTTTCAGGTGTTATTTGTGATGCAAAATGCTCCCATGCCTCCCTTAGAATTAGCTGGTTTAACTCTTAGCTTTGTAGAAGTCGATCGCCAAACTACGAATTTCGATTTAGCTTTATTCATCACAGAAACAGAGCGAGGAATCGTTGGCACTTGGAACTACAGTACAGACCTTTTCGATGCCGCTACTATTATTCGCATCTCGAATCATTTCCAAACGCTACTAAATAGTATTGTGGCTCAACCAGATGCGCGGTTATCAAATTTAGAGATATTCTCCGAAGCTGAAAAGAAACAACAAGCGATGGAAAAACAAGAACGGAAAGAATTTAAATTCAAAAAATTCAAGAAAGTGGCACCGAAAGCGGTCAGCTTCTTGGAAGAGAAATTGGTTAAAACAGAGTATCTGTCTGCTGGGGAAACGCTGCCTTTGGTAATTAAGCCAAATGTTGACGATCTTGATGCGATCGACTGGGTTAAAAACAATCGAGAATTCTTAGAAAGCAAATTACTCGATCGCGGTGCAATCCTTTTTCGAGATTTTCAGTTAGATTCCGTGTCTGACTTTGAACAGTTCGCCGGAACTATTTGCCCGGAATTATTCGGCGAGTATGGAGACTTACCGCGTGCGGGAGTCGGCGGCAAAGTTTACGGTTCTACGCCTTATCCGTCTGACAAAGCTATCTTGTTTCATAGTGAAAGTTCTCACCTGCATTGTTGGCCGATGAAAATTTGGTTTTTCTGCGTACAACCAGCACAAAAAGGTGGAGAAACGCCGATTGTAGATTGCCGAAAAATTTATCAGATGCTCGATCCGAAATTGCGATCGCATTTCGAGAAAAAGCAATTAATGTATGTCCGCAACTACACCGAAGGTTTGGATGTAAGCTGGCAAGAATTCTTCCACACTGAAGACAAAAAAGTTGTTGAAGAAGCTTGCAAAAAAGCGAAAATTGAGTTTGAATGGAAAGATGGAAATAATTTGAGAACTCGGAAAATTGCCCAGGCAATAGCCAAACATCCCAAAACGGACGATGCAGTATTTTTCAACCAAATTCTGTTGCACCACATATCCTGTTTAGATCCAGCAGTCCGCGAATCTTTATTATCTTTGTTTGGGGAAGATAACCTGCCGCGCAATGTTTATTACGGTGATGGTTCTCCCATTGAAGATTCGGTCATGGCAGAAATTCAAGCAATTTATCGAGAAGCGACGATTAGTTTTCCTTGGCAACAAGGAGATGTTTTGATGCTAGATAATATGCTAGCCGCACACAGCCGAAACCCTTACGTTGGGCCGCGCAAAATTGTGGTAGCGATGGGCGAAATGTTCGACAGTAAAGACCTTGTAAGCAAAGAGATGGAGAAAGTATATGCCAACTAAAACTATTAGCGGTTTTCGTCTTTCTCCTCAGCAAAAGCGTCTTTGGTTGTTGCAGCAAGACGGCTTTTCTACCCAGGCTAATTGCGCTATCCTTTTGGCAGGGAATCTTCAGCCAAAAATTTTAAAACTTGCCTTAGAGAAAATTGTGGAAAGGCATGAAATTTTGCGGACAAATTTTCGACGTTTACCGGGTATGAAAACTCCGGTTATGGTTGTAGAAGATAGCAGCGATACTTTGTGGCGCGAGATCGATTTAACTGATTGTAAACCAGAGGAACAGTTAGCCAAGATTGAAGATATTTTTCAATGGGAAAGACATCAAGATTTTAAATTTGAAAAAGAAGCGTTGTTGCGTTCAAGCTTGATAACGCTATCGCCAGAAAAGCATATTTTGACGATTAACTTGCCTGCGCTTTGTGCTGATAGTTGGACACTCAATAATCTAGTTAGAGAAATCGGCAATTCCTACACTGCTTGCTGGCAAGGTGAGGAATTAGACGATGAGGTTGTGCAGTACGTCCAATTTTCAGAATGGCAAAATCAATTACTGGAAGATCAAGACGCAGAGACAGGTAAAAATTATTGGGAACAGCAGGATTTTTCTAATCTAGCTGCGTTGAAACTTCCTTTGGAAAATGCCTCTTTTGGCAAAAACGAATTTCAACCGGAATGTTTGACTTGCGATCTCAATTGTGATGTTACAGAAAGGATTGAATCGCTGGTACAAAAGTATGAGATTTCGGCTGATGTGTTCTTCCTGACTTGTTGGCAAATCCTGCTTTGGCGACTGACGGGAGAAACAGATATTATAGTTGGGACGGGTTGCGATCGCAGAGAATATGAAGAACTACAAGACGCATTAGGATTATTCGCCACTTGGCTACCAATTCATTGCCGTTTGGCATCAGATTTACGTTTTTGGGAAGTATTAGAACTGGTAAAGAAAGCTAAAGAAAATGTCGCCGAATGGCAGGATTATTTTGTTGAAGAAGAACTGACATTTTTTCCGTTTGGTTTCGAGTTTGAACAATGGCAGTCAGAATGCTTTGCGGGTGGGGTATCTTTTTCTGTTTATCAACAATACACTTGCATCGAACCGTTTAAGGTTAAACTTACTTGTACTCGCGATCGCAACTCGCTCAAACTTTCATTTCATTACGATAAAAATTACTATTCAGCCGAAGCGATCGCACGTTTGGCGGGAGAGTTCGAGACTTTATTAGCTAACGCCATTGAAAATCCCGAAAGTGCGATCGCGCAATTGGAAATTATCAGCCCAAGCGAACGCCAGCAACTTTTAGTAGAGTTCAATAACACAAAAAACGACTATTCAAATGATAAGTGTATTCATCAATTATTTGCCGAACAGGTAGAACGAAATCCCGATAAAATTGCCCTGGTATTTGAAAACCAGCACTTAACTTACCGCGAACTAAACGCACGCGCCAACAAACTTGCCCATTACTTACAGCGTTTGGGAGTACAACCAGAAATTCTGGTGGGATTGTATTTAGAAAAATCCCTAGAAAGCATCATCGGACTTTTAGCTATTTTGAAAGCAGGTGGTGCATATTTACCTTTAGATCCGACATTACCAACCGAAGGTTTAGCCATTCGGTTACAAGATGCAAAAGCGTCGATAGTATTGACACAAAAACACTTAGTAGATCCGCTGCCAAGACTTAAAACCAAGATAATTTGTTTAGACAAAGATTGGGATGTTATAGCACAAGAAAGCGATGCAAATCCCAGCAGTGAGGTAACAGTTGAAAATTTAATTTATGTGTTATTTACTTCTGGTTCTACTGGCAAACCGAAAGGTGTTGCTGTCGAACATCGGCAACTTTTGAATTACTTGAATGCGTTGGTGCAGCCTGTTGCAGAGCAACGTATCGCGCACGCATTAAACCTACCTACAGATGCAAATTATGCGATCGTCTCCACACTAGCAGCAGACTTAGGCAACACAGTCCTTTTCCCTTCTCTGTGCAATGGTGGATGCTTGCACATCATATCTCAGGAGTGTGCATCTGACTCACAGGCTTTTGCCGAATACTGCCATCAGCATCCGATCGACTGCCTCAAAATCGTACCTTCCCATCTATCTGCCCTTTTAAACTCTTCACCAGACCCATCCATTTTGCCGCGCCAAAAATTGATTTTGGGAGGCGAAACTGCTACTTGGAAACTCATCGACCAAATTCGGCAGTTATCGCCAAACTGTACCATCTTTAACCATTACGGCCCTACAGAAACTACCGTTGGCGTTACTACTTTTCCAGTTAAAAATAATTCACATTCTTGGGCAAAAACAGTTCCTTTAGGTCGTCCACTTGGGAACATTCAAATTTATGTATTAGACTCGCACCTACAGCCAGTACCTATCGGATGTCCCGGCGAATTATACATCGGTGGTGCATCTTTGGCACGGGGTTATTTTAATCAACCAGAACTAACTGCCGAACGGTTTATTTCTCATCCATTTAGCGATGAAGAAAATGCAAAACTATATAAAACGGGTGACTTAGTTCGCTACTTACCGGATGGTAATTTAGAATTTATCGGTCGGATTGACAATCAAGTAAAAATTCGCGGTTTTCGCATTGAACTGGGAGAAATAGAAGCAGCACTCAGACAACATCCAGCCGTGAAAGAAGTTGTAGTTTTGGCAAGCGAGGACGAATCTGATAACAAACGTTTAGTAGCTTATATTGTTCCAGATGAAAAAAGTGATTCTAACAATTTACGCCATTTTTTAAGAGAAAAGTTACCTGAATACATGATGCCATCAGCTTTCGTAATGCTGAAATCTTTACCTTTAACCCCTAACGGTAAGGTAGACAGAGTGGCATTGTCAGAACTCGATCGCACACAGCAAGAATTAGAAAGAACGTTTGTAGCACCTCGCACTCCAGTTGAAGAAATCTTAGCCGGAATTTGGGCGAAAATTCTCCGTTTGTCACAAGTAAGCATTCACGATAATTTCTTTGACTTAGGCGGACACTCGTTGTTAGCAACTCAAGTTATTTCTCGGCTGCGGGAAACCTTTAAAGTAGAATTGCCTTTACGCTGCTTATTTGAGTCGCCAACTGTTGCAGAATTAGCCCAACAAATTGCCAATTCCAATCAAATTGAACAAGCATTTTTTTCGCCTATTCAGCGCGTTTCGCGAGACAGAGAGTTGCCCTTATCTTTCGCCCAGCAACGACTTTGGTTTCTGCATCAATTAGAACCCGATAGCCCCGCTTACAACCTGCCGAAAACTGTCAGATTACGAGGAAAGCTGAACATTGCAGCACTTGAAGTCAGCTTGCGGGAAGTCATGCGTCGCCACGAAATTTTGCGGACAAACTTTACCGTTAAAAATGGTAAACCTGTTCAAATCATTGATTTAAATACCATCATCGACTTGCCAGTAATAGACTTGCAGGAATTGCCGGAAATTGAGAGAGAGGCAGAAGCATTGCGACTGGCTGCGATTGAAACTCAACGCTCTTTTGATTTAGCAAATGACTGCTTACTGCGCGGCAATTTGGTAAAATTAGATGAAGAAGATTATTTGTTAGTGTTGACGCTGCATCACATTATTTCAGATGGTTGGTCAACAGCAGTTTTGATTCGAGAAGTCGCAACACTTTACCAAAGTTTTTGCAATGAGACACCCTCTTCACTACCAGAATTACCTATCCAATATGCGGACTTTGCAGTTTGGCAGCAGCAATGGTCTGAACAGTATTTAGAAAATCAATTAACTTATTGGAAGCAGCAATTAAGCGGTGATTTACCAATACTAGAATTGCCTAGCGATCGCCCACGTCCAGCGGTTCAAACATTCAATGGATCGACGCGATCGCTACAACTTTCTGCGAGTTTAAGCGAGTCATTGAAAAACTTGAGTCAGCAGCAAGGCGTAACGCTATTTATGACGCTTTTGGCTGCATTTAAAACCCTGCTGCATCGGTATACCGGACAAGAGGATATATTAGTAGGAACGCCAATTGCCAATCGCGATCGCCAAGAAATAGAACAGTTAATTGGCTTTTTTGTCAATACCTTAGTATTGCGTACCAACTTAGAAGGAAATCCCAGTTTTCAAGAGTTATTAAAGCGAGTGCGGGAAGTCGCTTTAGGCGCTTATGCTCATCAAAACTTGCCTTTCGAGAAGTTGGTAGACGAACTGCAACCACAGCGCGACTTGAGTCACACGCCGTTATTCCAGGTGATGTTCGTTTTGCAAAATGCTCCCACAACGCCTCTAGAACTACCAGGTTTAACCTTAAAACCTTTAGAAATTAACAGCAAAACTGCTAAATTTGACCTCACTTTATATGTAGAGGAAGGCGATACAGGACTGATTGCCAATTTGGAATACAACACCGATCTATTTGATGCCACAACTATCAACCGGATACTGGGGCATTATCAAAGATTATTGGAAAGTATTGTTGCTAATTCCCATCAAAGGCTTTCGGAATTGTCGCTGTTGACAGCAGCCGAACAACAGCAATTATTAGTAGAATGGGTTGTCGGAAAACAGTGGCAAATTTCTCAGTTACCAATAGCCAGCATTCATCAGTTATTTGAGGCACAGGTAGAAAGAACGCCGGATGCTGTGGCTGCCATTTTTGAAAATACAAAATTGAGTTATCGAGAACTCAATCAAAGAGCGAATCAATTGGCAAATTACTTAGTCTCGTTGGGTGTAAAACCAGAGGGATTGGTAGGAATTTGTGTCGAACGCTCTCTCGAAATGCTCATCGCACTTTTAGCCATCCTGAAAGCGGGTGCAGCCTACGTACCATTAGATCCAGCTTATCCTCAAGAGCGCATCGCTTATATTTTGGAGGATGCACAAATTTCGCTATTGCTAACTCAACAACATTTGATTTCACAATTACCGAAACATCAAGCTAAGGTAATTTGTTTAGATACCGAATGGAACAGCATAGCACGAGAAAATCAAGACAATTTAGCAAATGAAGTAACAAGTAATAATCTCGCTTACGTAATCTACACTTCCGGTTCTACTGGTAAACCCAAAGGCGTACAAATTCAGCACGGTGCAGTGGTTAACTTTTTAAATTCCATGCGCCAAACTCCGGGAATCACAGAAAGAGATATTCTTCTATCAGTTACCACCATTACTTTTGATATTGCCGCCTTAGAACTTTATCTACCTTTAATTGTAGGTGCTAGGGTTGTGGTGGCGAGTCGAGAAGTTGCCAGTGATGGAATTCAGTTATTAACAAAAATTACTGAATCCAGTGCGACAATGATGCAAGCGACTCCCGCTACTTGGCGAATGCTTTTAGAAGCTGGCTTGCCAAAAATGCCACTCAAAATTCTCTGTGGTGGCGAAGCAATTGCCCAGAATTTAAGTCAGCAATTGTTAGAAAAATGCGATTCCATGTGGAATTTATACGGGCCAACAGAAACAACAATTTGGTCTGCGGTTTATCAGGTTAATAGAGAAGATGGGGTGGCTTATATTGGAAGTGCGATCGCTAACACCCAAATCTACATTTTAGATAAATACCTCAATCCAGTACCCATCGGAATTCCCGGCGAATTGTACATTGCTGGAGATGGCTTAGCTAGAGGTTATTTCAATCGTCCCGAACTAACTGCCGAAAAATTTATTCCCCATCCATTTAGTAGTAAACCAGGGGCGCGGTTGTACAAAACTGGTGACTTAGCACGGTATTTACCTGATGGAAACATTGAATTTATCGGTCGAATTGACTACCAAGTAAAAATTCGAGGTTTCCGAATTGAACTAGGCGAAATTGAAGCAGTTTTAAGCCAACACCCAGAAGTAAAAAATGCTGTAGTTTTAGCGCCAGAGGATGAAACTGGCAACAAGCGTCTAATAGCTTATTTCGTTCCAGAAAAGCAACTCACCAATCTAAAATCCAGCGATTTGCATAGCTATTTAGAGGAAAGGTTGCCTAAATACATGGTGCCTTCCAGCTTCGTCACCTTGGAAACTTTGCCGCTAACGCCTAACGGTAAAGTAGACCGAAAAGCACTGCCAAAACCTGACGAAATGCGATCGCAATTGGAAAACGCTTATGTAGCACCGCGCAATTCAATTGAGCAAATACTAGCGGAAATTTGGAGGGAAGTTCTGGGTCTGAAACAAGTAGGAATTCACGACAACTTCTTTCAATTAGGCGGAGATTCTATCCTGACGATTCAGGTTATATCCAAAGCCGATCGCGCCGGATTATCTTTAACGCCTAAACAGGTATTTACACATCAAACGATTGCCAAATTATCAACAGTAGCTGCTCTAAGTGAAACGAGCCAAAAAGAGCCTATACCATCCGATATACCGCTCGCGCAACTGACTGCTGACGAACTCGATCGAGTGTTACAAACCGTCGAATTTGAAGGAGGAGAAGTCCTATGAATCAAAGAAATATTGAGGAAATTTATCCTCTTTCTCCCATGCAGCAAGGAATGCTTTTCCATAGCCTTTATGCGCCGACATCGGGGATGTATGTCGAACAACTCACCCTTCAACTAAATGGAAATCTCGATGTTGTCGCATTTAAGCAAGCTTGGCAAGAAGTTGTAAATCGCCATTCAGTTTTACGGACTGCTTTCGTATGGGAAAATTTAGAAAAACCGCTTCAGGTAGTAGGGCGACAAGTAAGTTTGCCTTGGCAGCAGGTTGACTGGCGCGAACTTTCCACCATCAAACAGCAACAGCAACTAGAGGCTTTGTTGGAAACAGAACAAAAGCGAGGCTTTGAACTTTCCAAAGCGCCGCTGATGAATTTTACCCTTATACAATTAGCAGAAAATTCCTATCAATTTATTTGGAATCACCATCACTTGCTGTTAGATGGTTGGTCTTTACCTTTAATTTTTAAGGAAGTTATTACATTTTATGCAGCTTTTTATATAGGTAAGGAATTGTATCTGGAAAAACCCCGTCCTTATCGAGATTACATCGCTTGGTTACAGCAACAAAATGTGACGGAATCTGAGGCATTTTGGCGAGAAAAACTCAAAGGTTTTACTGCACCTACAGCGATATTATCTCAGCCACAAATTACTAATAAACAGTCACAAATTCCCAGTTATGATGAGCAGCAATTAAAGCTTTCAGCAGAAACAACCGCAGCATTGCAATCTTTAGTGCGGAAAGAGCAACTAACGCTGAATAGCATAGTGCAAGGAGCTTGGGCACTGTTACTGAGTCGTTACAGTGGCGAACAGGACATCGTATATGGCGCGACGGTTTCCGGTCGTCCGCCGACGCTGGCGGGTGCTGAGTCAATGGTGGGGTTATTTATTAACACTTTGCCAGTGCGAGTTTGGGTCGATTCGCATGATTTTATCTTGCCTTGGTTGAAGCAATTCCAAACGCAGCTTGTGGAATTACGTCAGTATGAGTACAACTCGTTGATAGAAATTCAAGCTTGGAGTGAAGTTCCTCGCGGTGTGTCGCTGTTCGATAGTATTGTAGTGTTTGAAAATTACCCGGTAGATTCGGCGGTACGGCAGCTTAATTCAAATCTAGAGATGGGAAATTTCCGCACATTTGGAAAGACTAATTATCCATTGACTGTAACTGTAATTCCCGATTCGGAGTTGTTGTTGAAGATTGGATATGTTTGCGATCGCTTCCACACCGATACCATTAAGCGAATGTTGGGGCATTTGGAAACGTTGCTTTTAAATATCGTTGCCAACCCCACTCAACGACTCTCGGAATTATCCTTATTAACAGCAACAGAGCGATACCAATTACTAATCGAATTTAATCAAAAACAATCCAAAATCCTAAATTCAAAGTTCCTAATCGGAGAGTGCATTCATCAACTATTTGAGGAGCAAGTCAACCGAACACCTACTTCTATTGCTGTTGTTTATCAAGACCACCAGTTAACATATCGGGAACTGAATGCCAAGGCAAATTCTTTGGCGCATTATTTACGATCGCTCGGTGTTGCAGCAGAAGTAAAAGTTGGTATTTGCTTGGAGCGATCGCTAGATCTAATTGTGGCAGTATTAGCCGTTCTCAAAGCAGGCGGTGCTTACGTACCTCTAGATCCAGCCTATCCCCAAGAACGGCTGGCTTTCATGCTAAAAGATGCTCAATTGTCATTAGTTATTAGTCATTCGTCATTGGTTAATAACTTTGAACAAAACGCAGTAATTTGTTTGGATAAAAACTGGGAAAAAGTTGCACGGGAAAGCGAATCTAATCCAGTTAATCGAGCGACATCTGACAACTTAGCTTATATCATTTACACCTCTGGCTCTACCGGACAGTCCAAAGGAGTAATGGTTGAGCATGGAAGCTTAGTTAATGCTTATTTAGCGTGGGAAGAAATTTATCAACTAAGCGAACAACCAACTTGTCACCTTCAAATGGCAAGCTTCGCCTTTGATGTGTTTAGCGGAGACATGGTTCGCGCTTTGTGTTCGGGTGGAAAGTTAGTGTTGTGCGATCGCGAACACCTGCTAGATGCCGAAAACCTTTATCAGTTGATGCTTCGAGAAAAAGTTGATTGTGCTGAATTCGTTCCGGCGGTATTAAGAAACCTAATTCAATACTTAGAAGAAAGCGAACAGCGTCTTGACTTTATGCGACTGCTTGTTTGCGGTTCTGATAGTTGGTATGGAAACGAATACAATAAATTTAGACAATTTTGCAGTTATCAAACGAGACTGATTAACTCTTTTGGAGTAACCGAAGCTACCATTGATAGTTCATACTTTGAAAGTACAAATTTAGACTTACCTACTGACCAATTAGTACCGATAGGAAAGCCATTTCCCAACACTCACCTTTATATCTTAGATACAAACTTACAACCTGTTCCCATCGGAGTTACTGGCGAACTTTATATTAGTGGTGCTGGTTTAGCGAGAGGCTATCTTAACCGACCTGAATTGACAACCGAAAAGTTTATTGCCAACCCCTTTGAAAGTTCAAAATTCAGGCGACTTTACAAAACTGGAGATTTAGCCAGATACTTACATGATGGTAATATAGAATTTCTCGGTCGGAGCGACAACCAAGTTAAAATTCGAGGTTATCGCATCGAGCTTGGAGAAATAGAAGCTACATTAAATCAACATCCAGCCATACAACAAGCGGTGGTTTTAGCTAGAGAAGATCGACCGGGTAATAAACAGTTAATTGCATATTGTGTAGCTCGATCGCATTACAAAATTGAGGATTCAGAACTCAAGAGTGAAGTGAGTCTGTTTTTAGCTACAAAATTGCCTGAATACATGATGCCTTCTAGCTTTATTCTGTTGAAAACTTTGCCGCTGACACCCAACGGAAAAATCGACAGAAAAAGGCTACCTATACCCGTTCAAACAGAAACAGAACCGCAAGTAAAGGCTAAAAATTACCGCACTCCGACCCAGGAAATATTAAGCGGGATTTGGATTCAAGTATTGGGAATCCAATCAATTGGAATTACCGATAACTTTTTTCAACTTGGGGGGCATTCCTTACTGGCGACCCAAGTTATTTCAAGAATCCGCAAAGCCTTTCAACTTGAATTTCCTTTGCGCTATTTGTTTGAATCGCCAACCATAGCAGAATTGTCTCAAAGAATTGAGGCAGAAATAAAAGCGGGACAAAAACTAGAACTTCCGCCAATTGCTTCTGTTCCCAGAGAAGGAAATTTAACCTTATCTTTTGCTCAACAAAGACTGTGGTTTGCCAACCAATTATTACCCGGTAATCCTGCTTACAATATGCCTGTCGCCGTGCGTCTTTTTGGTTCGCTCAACGTAAAGGCACTCGAACAAAGCTTAAACGAAGTTATCAAGCGACATGAAAGCTTACGCACCAGTTTTATTGAGATAAATGGGGAACCCGTACAACAAATTGCTCCCACTCTAAATTTGACAATACCCATTGTAGATTTAAGGGAATTTTCTGAGATCGTCCAAAAAGCCCAACAACTAGCCATTGCAGAAGTGCGCCAACCCTTCGCACTAGATAAAGCGCCATTATTGCGAGTAAAACTACTGGAATTGGGCGAAAATGATTGGGTAATACTATTTACCATGCACCACATTATTTCTGATGCTTGGTCGCTGGGAATTCTGATTCAAGAAATTGCCATTTTTTACGAAGCTTTTTGCATCAAAAAAACATCTATACTGCCTAATTTATCTATTCAATATGCCGACTTTGCCGTTTGGCAGAGACAGTGGTTAGCGGAACATTGGCAAACTCAACTTGCTTATTGGCAGCAGCAGCTTAATCACCTTTTATTGTTGCAATTGCCCACCGATAAACCACGACCATCAATGCCAATCTTGCGAGGGAAAAGGAAAACTTTGATACTATCAAAAGCCCTCTCGAATGCGCTCAAAAGCCTAAGTGCCAAAGAAGGGGCGACGCTGTTTATGATGCTACTAGCAGCCTTTACAACTTTATTGCATTGGTTAACAAATCAAGATGATATTGTTGTAGGGACTGATATAGCCAATCGTAACCAAGCCGAAACAGAAGGACTAATTGGTTTTTTTGTCAATCAATTAGTATTGCGTACCAATGTATCAGGAAATCCCACTTTTCGAGAATTATTGGCACAGGTACGTCGGGTAACATTGGAAGCTCATGCTCATCAAGATTTGCCGTTTGACAAACTTGTAGAAGCGCTAAATCCAGAGCGCAGTTTGAATCGCGCACCGCTATTTCAAGTCAAGCTAGTTATGCAAAATGTTCCCACACCACCGTTGGAACTTCCGGGCTTAACCTTGGGGTTTTTAGAAGTTGATAACGGCACTTCAGAGTTCGATCTTCTCCTCAATGTTATGGAGACAGAAGAACAACTAATTGGGTTAGTATTGGCATACAAAACCGATTTATTTGAAGACAGCACGATCGCCCGGATTTTGGCACGATTGGAAACGCTGCTGGATAATATTGTGGCGCAACCAAATATCAATCTGAACGCTCTCAAGGAAATTTTGAGCGAAGCCGATCGCTTGCAACAAAGCATCCAAGAACAGGAGTATCAAAAAACCGTTGGACAGAAATTAAGCAATATCAAACGCAAGTCACTTAAATTAGGAGAAAAACTATGAAAAATTTGCCATCGCAAACCAACTCTATGGGAAGCTTAAAAAATGTCAAGCGAAAAGTTGTCAGTGCGTCTCCCGAAAAACTGATCGAAACCGATTATTTGCATCCCGATCTCTGTTTCCCTTTAGTCATTCGTCCCGCTGTTAAGGGGGTAAATCTGCTGACTTGGGCGTCTGGAAATCGAGATTTTATCGAGGCGCAGCTAATAAAACACGGAGCCATTCTTTTCCGAGATTTCGATCTCAATTCAGTGGGGGAATTTGAGCAGTTAATCGCCGCTATTTGTGGAGAGGCGCTGGAATATCGCTATCGTGCATCGCCGCGTTCTCAAGTGAGTGGAAGAATTTATACCTCGACTGACTACCCGGCAGATCAAAGTATATTTCCCCATAACGAACACGCCTATTCGCCTGTATTTCCCGGCAAAATCTTTTTCTATTGCGTTACTCCCGCAGAGTCAGGCGGAGAAACACCTATTGGTAGTACGCGGAAAATTTTTGAGCGGATCGATCGAAAAATACGCGATCGCTTTATCGAAAAAAAGGTAATGTACGTGCGAAACTTCGGTGACGGTTTCGGTCTTCCCTGGCAAACTGTGTTTCAAACTACAGCACCAGCAGATGTAGAAAAATACTGCCGCAGTCACGGGATTGAATTTGAATGGAAAGAGGGAGGAAAATTGAGAACTCGTCAAGTTAGTCCGGTTGTTATTAAACATCCTCGCACTGGCGAAACAGTTTGGTTCAATCACGCTACTTTTTTCCACGTATCAACTTTGCCAGCAGCAATACGCGATTCTTTGCTGGCAGAATTTAAAGAGAATGATTTGCCAACTAATACTTTTTATGGAGATGGTTCTGCTATTGAAGCATCTGTTTTGGAGCAGCTTCGCGATGCTTATCTGCAAGAAATGGTGAGTTTTTCTTGGCAGAAATCGGACATATTGATGTTAGACAATCTGTTGTCTGTACACGCACGCAACCCTTATACAGGTTCGCGAAAAGTTGTCGTAGGAATGGCAGAACCGCTAAACCATACGATGTTGGATTTTAGATTGTAGATTGGCGATCGCAAAACTTTATCTAACTGAACGGTGAGTGATGCACAGGCAATAATATCATGTACGGTTGTATTTGTTTTCGCTCATATCTGTGTTCATCTGTGTTCATCTGTGTTCATCTGTGGTTAAATTTTAACTAATGATTCCAGCAGATAATCCCAGACATTATTCTTAGACTATCAATGCTACCGGACACAATATAACTTCAGAGTCAAAACCAATAGACCTCTTGCCAAAGTTTCAAATTTTGTTTTTTTAACCACAGATATCCACAGATGAACACAGATGAACACAGATAATATTGATGAGATATCGACTTTGGCAAGAGATCTAAATAATTAAATTACCCAACTGTCACCCACCATTGCCAACTCTGTAACCTTCGTTCCTTGTTATTTATTTCCCCAAAAAAGGCAGTATTAAGTATGCAAACCAAAATCACTGAAGGATTTCGGCTTTCGCCTCATCAAGAACATCTCTGGTTAGTTCAGCAAGTTGGTAATAGCTTCCCGTACCGTGTCCAATGCGCTGTATCGATCGAGGGAAACATTAGCCCAAAAATTTTAAAATCTGTCTTAAAGAAGATTGTTAATAAATACGAAATATTTCGTACTACTTTTCATTACTTGCCAGGAATGAAGTTGCCTGTTCAGGTAATTTCTGATGCCAGTATTAAATGGGAGGATTACGACCTAAGCGATTTCAGCGCTGAAGAACAGGAAGCTAAAATTGAAGCGCTTTTTCACGAATTAAAGCAATTGCCGATCGACTTCGATAAAGGCCCTATTTTACATACCTTTCTAGCTACTCTCTCCTCCGACAAGCACGTATTGTCGATCGGCTTACCTGCGATGAATGCCGATACTGCAAGTATCAAGAATTTGGTGTGCGAACTTAGCCTTTCTTATGCTAATTCTTTACTAGGTGAAGAAGTAAACGAGTCACCGCTGCAATATGCCGATATTGCGGAATGGCAACATGAATTGTTGGAAGCAGAAGAAACCAAAATCGGCAGAGAATATTGGCGCAAACAGGATATATCTGCGTTTTTGAATTTAACTCTTCCTTTTGAAAAGGATATTGTTGAAAAGCCGAAGTTTCAACCAGAAGTTATCAGTATAACTATAGATACTGGTTTAACGAAAAAAATTGAAGAACTGGTTAACGAAAATAACACTTCCGTTTCTATATTTCTCTTAGCTTGTTGGCAGATTTTACTCTGGCGTTTAACTGGGCAAGATATTATTGTCGGTATTAGGACTGATGGGCGAAAATATGCCGAATTAAAGTCAGCTTTAGGTTTGTTTGCCAAATATTTACCTTTCTCGTGTCATCTAGAAGATAACTTCCGCTTCACCGACGTATTGAAACAGCTTGGTGAATCGCTGGAAGAGATTTACAAATGGGAAGACTGTTTTACTTGGGAAGAAATAGTTGGCTCCGATGCAAGCGCGTTTGGCGTGCCTTTTTGCCCTTTTAGTTTTGAGTTTGAAGAGGGTTCTGCTAACTATTCGATCGCAGATATTTCTTTTGCCATTACCAAGCAGTTTGCTTGCATCGAACCCTTTAAAATCAAGCTTGACTGCGTGCGTACAAAAGATGCGATAATTGCAGAATTTCACTACAATGCACACTTGTTATCGGCAGATGATATCAAGCGTTTGGCAGGACAATTTGAAACTTTATTGCAAAGCGCGATAGGGCATCCGCCCCGCTACGCGATCGCACAACTAAATCTGCTCAGCGATCGCGAACTTCACCAACTTTTATTCGAGTTCAATAATACGGAAACCGATTATCCAAAACACAAGTGCATCCACCAACTTTTCGAGGCACAAGTTCAACGCACACCAAACAATATTGCCCTCCTATTTGAAGATCGGCAGCTAACATATAGCGAACTCAACCAACGCGCTAACAAAGTAGCTCATTACCTGCAAGGATTGGGAATAAAACCAGAGGTAATGGTAGGAATTTGTGTAGAGCGATCGCTCGAAATGTTTGTAGGAATTCTCGGTATTCTCAAAGCTGGTGGAGCCTACATACCCCTCGACCCTAGCTATCCTCAAGAGCGGTTAGCTTTCATGTTAGAAGATGCTCAAACGCCAGTGTTATTAACCCAGGCATCTTTGCTCAGCGCTCATTTATCAAAAGTTATTGGCGATCGACCGACAACAAAAGTAGTTTGTTTGGATGCAGATTGGGAAGAAATCGCACAGCAAAGCCAGTCAAACCCGCTTACCGATATAACGCCTTCTCACCTCGCCTATGTTATCTACACTTCTGGTTCTACCGGAAAACCGAAAGGAGTTCAGATAACCCATCAAAACATAGTTAATTCCACAAACGCTCGCCTGACTTACTATCAAGAACCTGTCACCAGCTTTTTATTACTTTCATCTTTCGCTTTTGATAGTTCCGTAGCGGGTATATTTTGGACGCTTTGCCAAGGAGGAACTCTTCACATTCCTGCTGAAGGCATACAGCGAGAACCTCAAAGTATCGTAGAATTAATTGCCCAATATCGCATCTCCCATTTATTAAGTCTTCCTTCTCTTTATGCCCTCATCTTGGCACAAGCAAAAACCGAACAGTTAGTTTCGCTTCGCACTGTTATCGTAGCGGGTGAAGCTTGTCCAAAAGAGTTAGTTGAACATCATCTCAAACGCATTGCTGAAACATCTTTATTCAATGAATATGGCCCTACAGAAGTAACAGTTTGGAGCAGTGTATATCATTGCCGATCGCAACTATCAAAAACGCAAGTACCGATAGGTCGTCCGATTGCTAACACCCAAATTTATATACTCGATTCCTATTTGCAACCTGTTCCCATCGGCGTTGCTGGCGAATTGTATATCAGTGGTGTTGGTGTAGCCAGAGGTTATCTTAACCGACCGGATTTAACTGCCGAAAAGTTTATCTCGAATCCTTTTGTAAAGGCAGAAGGTAAAAATACGAAGGATGAAAATACTTCAAATCGTCTTTACAAAACTGGAGATTTAGCCAGATACTTACCCGATGGCAACATAGAATTTATCGGTCGCATCGATCATCAAGTAAAAATTCGCGGCTTCCGCATTGAAATCGGAGAAATTGAAGCATTACTACTTCAACATCCAGGAGTGCGGGAAGCAGTAGTAATCGCGAGAGAAGATGAGCCAGGTAACAAACGCTTAGTCGCTTATGCAGTTCCATCTCAAGAATCTGCTCCCACAATTAGCAATTTGAGCGTTTTTTTGAAAGAGAAATTGCCTGAATATATGGTGCCTTCTGCCTACGTAATGCTCAAGGCTTTACCGCTAACACCTAATGGCAAAGTCGATCGGCGATCGCTACCTGCACCTGAGCGAGTACGCCCGGATTTGGAAGCAGTTTTTGTCGCACCTCGTACCCCTGTTGAAAAGATATTAGCCGAGATTTGGGCGGAAGTTTTAGGTATAGAAAAAGTAGGTGTCTATGACAACTTTTTCGAGTTGGGCGGACATTCCTTATTAATGACTCAGCTTTTGGCAAAGGTGCGAAATACTTTTCAGGTGAGTTTATCCTTGGGCAGTATGTTTGAAGCGCCTACCGTTGCAGGAATGAGCGAACGTATCGAGATGACAGTGGGAACAGAAAAAATTAGCAGACAAGATGCGATCGATCTCAATGCAGAAGCTGTTCTAGACCCCACAATTCGTCCAAATAAGCTACCTGTAGAATTCACCAGCGCACCGAAAAATATCTTATTGACTGGAGTAACAGGTTTTGTAGGAGCGTTTTTACTCTACGAACTCTTACAACAAACTGAAGCAGATATTTATTGTTTGGTTCGTTCCACCAATGCAGTAGAAGGCAAACAAAGAATTCAAAGCACACTTGCATCTTATTTGCTTTGGGATGAAAGCCTGAGTTCCCGGATTATCCCCATCGTAGGAGATTTGTCCAAACCGCTTTTCGGACTTTCAGAAGAGCAGTTTTTGATGATGGCAAATCAACTCGATGTCATCTATCATAATGGTGCATTGGTTAATTTCACTTATCCTTACTCTGCACTGAAAGCTGCCAATGTTTTGGGAACGCAAGAAATCCTGAGATTGGCAAGTCAAGCTAAACTTAAACCAGTGCATTTTATCTCCACAACTTCGGTTTTTTCCTCAGCAGGTGCTGACAAAGTTCGTGTTGTTCGAGAAGGAGATGAAATCGATAATAGCGAAGTAATCAATGGAGGCTACGCTCAAAGTAAATGGGTTGCTGAAAAATTAGTAACAATTGCCCGTTCCAGAGATATTCCTGTCGCTATTTACAGACTGGGACGTATTTCTGGGCATAGTCGAACTGGTGCTTGCAATACAAATGACCATACTTTCAGAACAATTAAAGGCTGTATCCAACTCGGATATGCGCCCAATTTGGACGCGATCGCCAACATTACCCCTGTGGATTATGCCAGCAAAGCGATCGTTCATTTATCCCAACAGAAACAATCGCTGGGTCAAAACTTTCACTTAGTAAATCCTCAACCTGCACATTGGCATGAATTAGTTAACTGGATTCGTGCGATGGGTTATCCGCTTGAGGAAATATCCTATGAAAGTTGGCAAGCCAAACTACTTAATATTGCGGATAATTCACCGGAAAATGCTTTGTATCCGCTTGTCTCTACGTTTTCTGAAAAGGTTTCTGTTGATGATAGTAAAGCGGTGCTGGAGTTCGACTGCCAAAATACCATTAATGGACTTGCAGAAACATCGATCGCCTGTCCGCCAGTAGATGCACAATTGCTTAGCACTTACTTTTCATACCTGATTCGTAGCGGCTTTTTAGATTCCCCGTCGTCGAGTCAGAAACTTGAATACTCATTTCCCAAAAGCTGAGGTAATCATACATGATTCAAGAAGCAGTTAATTTGCAGCAAAGTTATCTGAGTAAATTTATCGATCGCTATAACAATAGCACCCGAACATCCAAAGAATTCACCCAAAAATATCGCCCGATTCTAGCCGATACCAGAGTTTCGGATGGATTCAACTTTTTTGTCAAAGAAATGTTGTATCCAATTGTGGCAAAACAATCTTTAGGTTCCAAAATATGGGATATCGATGGTAACGAATATATCGACCTAATCATGGGATTCGGTATCAATCTCTTCGGTCACAATCCACCTTTTATCAAAGAAGCATTGCAAGAGCAACTCGAACTAGGCATACACATAGGGCCACAAATAGAACTTGTAGGTGAAGTAGCGGAATTAATTTGCGAATTGACACAAATGGAACGAGTTACCTTTAGCAATACAGGCACAGAAGCAGTAATGACAGCAGTGCGTGTAGCCAGAGCGGTAACAGGTCGTCATAAGATTGTTTTATTTTCTGGTTCTTATCACGGTCATTTTGATGGAACGCTAGCCAAAGCGCAAGCAACGCCGATCGCTCCCGGAGTCCTGCCAAATTTCGTTGCAGATATTTTGGTTTTAGATTACGGAAATCCTCAATCACTTGAAATGATCGAATCCCATAAAAATGAATTAGCGGCTGTTCTAGTTGAACCCGTACAAACTCGGCGACCTAACTTTCAACCCAAAGAATTTCTGTTGCAATTAAGGCAATTGACAAAAGAATCCGATATCCCGTTAATCTTTGATGAAATGGTGACAGGTTTCCGAATTCATCCCGGAGGAGCGCAAGCTTACTTTGGCATTCAAGCAGACATTGCTACTTATGGAAAAATTGTCGGTGGCGGTATGCCGATCGGAATTATCGCCGGCAAAGCTGCTTACATGGATGCCATTGATGGCGGTATGTGGAACTATGGCGATAACTCTTCTCCTCAGACGAAAAAGACATTTTTTGCAGGCACGCACTGCAAGCATCCACTGTCAATAGCTGCTGCACGCGCCGTACTAAAACATCTAAAAATGCAGGGTTCTGGACTTCAGGAAAAGTTGAATCAACGCACATCTCAATTTGTTTTAACGCTGAATAATTACTTTGAACAAGAAGGATTACCCATCCGGTTAGCGAATTTTGGTTCTCTGTTTGGCCCTGCTGTTTCAGGGAATGATGATTCGGAAAATTCGACTTTTTCGGCAATTATGGATTTGTTATTTTACCATCTAATCCACAAGGGAATTCTCTTGCGAGGTGTAGGTAATTTTCTGTCTACATCTCATACAGATGAAGATTGCGATCGCATCATTCAAGCTGTTAAAGATAGCGTCGCAGAACTGCAAGATGGAGGCTTTCTACCAAAACTTTCTATCAAAGCTTCCTAATATAAGTCCCGATGATTTCAACCCCACTCACAGCGCCAGGAAAAACTTTTGATGTCTTTAGCAACTGTTTATAACGCTTATAACCCCTTTGCCAGAATATATAACGAATATTGGGCAGCGGATATTGCCAAGAAAACGATACCACCTTTGGAGAAATTGCTGATACCGCACCTCCCCGAAAGAGCGCGGATTATTGACCTCTGTTGTGGTTCTGGACAAGTGACACAACAGCTACTAAAAAGAGGCTACCAATTAACTGGAATTGATGGCTCTGAAGAAATGTTAGATTATGCTCGTAAAAATGCACCTAGCGGTGAATTTTTACTGGATGACGCACGTTTTTTTAAACAGCCTCCAACTTTTCATGCAGTTATTTCGACAACTGGCTCCCTCAACTATGTGATGAACCTTGAGGAATTGACAAGCGTCTTCCGAAATGTTTATGCAGCACTGCTGGAAAATGGCTTGTTTGTCTTCAACGTATATTTGGAAGAAGAATATCAGTCAGATTGGAATGGTAGTATGTCTGGCGATATTAAAGATGATTATGCTTGGGCAGTTCGACAGATCTATTATCCAGAAAACAAAATTGGCGAACTTAAAATCACCATATTCCAACTCGTAGAAGGAAACTGGCAGCGCACAGATACAACGATTCTAGAAAAATGTTATTCCAGCGCAGAAATTCAATATGCGCTGTCAAATGTGGGCTTTACGGAAGTCAGCGTTTATGATGCAGAACGCGAACTGGGAGTAGAGCGATCGACTGGTAATACTTACTTTGTTTGTCGTAAGTCCTTAAGTAAGTATTCGTAATAGCTAATACCAAATCCGCTGCGATTACCCCCGTTATTCAAAGGGGAGAGTGGGGGAGTCAAAAGTCAAAAGTCAAAAGTCAAACATTCAAAATTCCTCCCTTTTCCCTTTTCCCTTTTCCCTCTCCCTCTTCCCTCTTCCCTCTTCCCTAACCCCTAGCCCCTAACCCCTAACCCCTAACCCCTAGCCCCTAGCCCCTATTTACCCAAAGCAGCAGCATGGTGTGCAAAATGATCGCCAATAAATGACGCAATGAAATAGTAACTGTGATCGTAACCGAGTTGTTTGCGTAGAGTCAGGGGATGATTGACTTCCGCACAAGCTTTAGCAAAAATATCCGGGCGCAATTGTTCGTCCAAAAATTGGTCTGCGTCTCCCTGATCGATCAAAATCGGCAATCGTTCTGAAGTCAGCTTCACCAGATAGGTTGGATCGTAACCGATCCAATCAGATTCATTGTCGCCCAAATAATTCCGAAAAGCTTTTTGTCCCCACGGAACTTGAGAGGGAGCGACAATCGGAGCAAAAGCTGAGATACTTTTGAACATACCCGGATTTTTGAGCGCGATCGCTAAAGCACCGTATCCCCCCATTGAATGTCCGAAAATGCCACGACGATCGGACAAAACGGGAAAGTTAGCCGCAATCACTTGCGGTAATTCCGATACCACATAATCGTACATTCGATAATGTTTTGCCCAAGGCATTTGCGTAGCATTCACATAAAATCCCGCACCCGTTCCCAAATCCCAACTTTCCTCTTCTCCTGGCAAATTGCAACCGCGAGGACTGGTATCGGGAGCAACTACAATTAAGCCATATTTCGCCGCATATTGTTGCGCTCCCGCTTTGGTGATGAAATTTTGTTCTGTGCAAGTTAATCCGCTCAACCAATAGAGAACTGGGCAAGATTGAGACTCAGCTTGCGGTGGTAAATACACGCCAAAATTCATTTGGCAGTTGAGTACTTGGGAGTAATGGCGATAGACATTTTGCCAACCGTCAAAACTCCGGTTATGGCTGACTGAAGTGATGTCAGTAGGAAGTTGTTGAGACATGAATTGTTATCTATAGGGTAAAGAAACCCGGTTTCTATGAAAAATAGTGGGTTTGGCGACGATAAATCTATGCAGAAACCCGGTTTCTAGCTTGCTCTATACAAAATGACAGAACGAATGCTTTTGCCAGCGTGCATCAAGTCGAATGCTGTATTGATTTCTTCTAAAGGCATCGTCTGAGTGATGAACGGATCGATCTTAATTTCGCCGGACAAATACTGTTCTACATATCCGGGAAGTTGCGATCGTCCTTTCACACCGCCAAACGCACTACCCCGCCACACGCGACCCGTAACCAGTTGGAACGGACGAGTGCTAATTTCTTCGCCAGCACCAGCCACGCCGATAATAGTTGATTCTCCCCATCCCTTGTGACACGCTTCCAAAGCAGCTCGCATTAAATTGACATTGCCAACGCACTCAAAAGTATAATCGGCACCGCCATCTGTGAGGTCAATAATTACTTGCTGAATCGGTCGATCGTCATCTTTAGGATTGATACATTCGGTTGCACCCAACTGCATCGCCAGTTCAAACTTACTGGGATTGATATCAACTCCAATAATGCGTCCTGCTTGCGCCATTACAGCACCTTGCACTACGCTTAAACCAATTCCACCCAAACCGAATACAACAACTGTCGATCCCGGTTGCACTTTCGCTGTGTTTAATACAGCACCAATCCCTGTAGTAATACCGCATCCTAACAAACAAACTTTTTCTAACGGTGCGTCTTTATTAATCTTAGCGATCGCCATTTCTGGCAATACAGTGTACTCGCTAAACGTGCTAGTACCCATGTAATGATAAATCGGCTGTCCGTTTTTGCTGAATCGACTCGTACCATCGGGCATCAATCCTTTACCTTGAGTGATGCGAATTGCTTGGCAAAGATTCGTTTTTCCCGACAAACAAAACTTGCATTGTTGACATTCCGGGATGTACAGCGGAATTACTCGATCGCCCGGTTTAACGCTAGTCACACCAGCACCAACTTCTTCCACAATACCCCCGCCTTCATGCCCTAAAATCGCCGGAAAAATGCCCTCCGGATCTTTGCCAGAAAGGGTGTACGCATCCGTATGGCAAACACCAGTCGCCACAATCCGAACCAGAACTTCCCCAGCTTTTGGCCCTTCCAGGTCAATCTCTTCAATTTCTAGAGGTTTCCCAGCTTCCCAAGCGATCGCAGCCCGTGTTTTCATAATCGATTATATGGAATATATTCAAAGAGGTACGATATTCATTTTACCGATTCGGGTGGAAACATTAGCAAATCAAAAGTCAAAAACTGATAAACTTAGCAACTTGAGTTACAATACCAACAGTAGAGCCGTGGGTTTATTTTATGCAAATAAAAACACTCAAACATCGGTATACTCCCGAAGAATATTTACAGCTAGAGGAGTCGGCGGAATATAAAAGCGAATACCGAGATGGAAAGATTGTACCGATGACTGGTGGAACATCAAATTACAATCAAATTGCTGGGAATTTTTATGCTAACTTGTTGTTTGCTTTAAGAGGTCAGAATTACAAAACCTATATTGGTGATATGCGGTTGTGGATACCTCGCTATCGCCAGCACACTTATCCTGATGTGATGGTAATTGAGGGAAAGCCGATTTTTACTGAAAAAAATACAACGACTTTAACGAATCCATCATTAATTGTGGAAGTGTTATCCAAATCTACCAAAAACTACGATTTGGGAGATAAGTTTGTTTATTATCGATCGATCCCTGCATTCAGCGAATATATCCTCATCGATCAAGCCAGATATCACGTCATGCAATATAATAAAACAGCCGAGAAGAAATGGCTGTTAAGCGAATATGAATCTGAAGAAGCCGTTTTAGCTTTAAACTCAATTAACTTTGAAATTAAATTGAGCGAAATTTACGAAGGGGTGGACTTTACAGAAACCGAAGAATAAAGTATATCTAAGTAACGCTGAGGGCGAGAAATGGTCGAGATAGTCAGAACGCGAAAACTCTACGAGCGAGACTTTGTGGCGTGGTGTGACGACGGGGTAGCTCGTCATTTTAAGGCCAAACTAATCTAAAATCCCAAATCGAAAATCTAAAATCGCGTGACTTTTGACTTCCGCATAGTGGCTACGCACGTAAAAGCTGTTTTACTGTCCCGATTAACTCTTGCGGGTGGAAAGGCTTAGCAATATAGGCATCTGCACCTTGCTTCATACCCCAGTAGCGATCGAATTCCTCCTTCTTCGCCGAACACATCACCACAGCCGTATTCTGCGTTTTGGAGTCGGACTTGATCTTGCGGCAAACTTCATAGCCGTTCATACGCGGCATAATAATGTCCAAAACGACCAGATCCGGGCAACTCTCCTGAATGTGTTCCAGGGCTTCCACACCGTCAGAAGCCACAGAAACATTCAGACCACTTTTTTTCAAGAGCGTTGCGATCATTTCCCGTTGCGTGAGACTGTCTTCCACCACCAGAACTTTGCTCATAATATGCTACCTACTTGCTAAGTTCGTACCTTAAAAAGGAAAGCGTAGTCTACCCTGATTGAAGCTCCCCGCCCCCTTGTGGGCGGGGAGCTTCAACCACTTCCCATGTTTTTATTATCGCATTCCCCATAATTTACCGAAAACCGTGCGTGAAAGCCCCTGGCTTTAGACATGGGGATGAAACGCACCTGGCGATTTTAATCGCCGTCAAGTCCCTGGTTTCCACTTCTGATTCTCAAT